>JBPCNA010000047.1:0-8248 GCA_051001735.1 Solirubrobacteraceae bacterium | reverse complement strand
CTCGGGCGCGAGTTCTCGACCGAGCCGGACTACAGCGACGAGATCGCCCGGGAGATCGACGACGAGGTCCGGCGGATCATCGAGGGCGCCCACCAGCGGGCGCGGAGCATCCTCACCGAGCACCGCGACCACCTCGACTCGATCTCCGGCATCCTCGTCCGCCGGGAGACGATCGAGAAGAACCAGTTCGAGGGCCTCCTCGCCGGGAAGCCTGAGGCCGAGCTCTTCGCCGCCGACGAGGCACCCCAGATCTCGCCGCCGGCGCCGACCGTGACGCCCGACCGCCCACGCGACCCCGCGCCGCGTCCGCTCCCCCGCCCGGGGGTCGAGCCGGCCTAGCGCGCCACTAGCCGCTCGAACCGAAGCCGCGCTCGTCGCGCTCGCTGCGCCCGAGCGTCGGCACCTCCTCGACGACCGGCGTCTGGACGCGGATCAGGACGAGCTGGGCGATCCGCTCCCCGGCGTCGAGATCGACGGCCGCGAAGGTGTCGGTGTTGAGGAGGAGCACGCGGACCTCGCCGCGATAGCCGGAGTCGATCAGGCCGGGGGCGTTGACCAGCGCGATCCCGTGCCGCGCGGCCAGCCCGGAGCGGGGTAGGACGAGACCGGCCTGGCCGGGCGGGATCTCCACGGCCAACCCGGTGGCCACCGAGGCCCGGGCGCCCGGCTCGAGCCGGACCGGCTCGCAGGCGTAGAGGTCGAGGCCGGCGTCGCCGGCGTAGGCGCGCGTCGGGAGGATGGCGTCAGGCCGCAGACGCGCGACCTTCACCGGCCGCCGGCTCCGTCACCGTTGACGGCGCCGCCGCCGTTGACCGCGAAGCGCTCGAACCGGGCGGCGACGGCCGCCGGGAGGCGGACGCACACGCGCACGCCCTCGGGGGTGTCCTCGCGCTCGAGCAGCTCGCCGGCGATGTCGTGGAGCTCGGCCAGGCGCGCCCCATCGGCGTAGGGCACGAGCAAATCGATCGAGCGGAGGCTGCGGAGGAACTCCTCCTCGATCCGCTCGCGCAGTTCCGCGATGCCCTCGCCGGTGAACGCCGACACGAGTACGGCGTCACGGTTGGCGTTGCGCACGCGGGTGAGCGCGTCCGGGTCGAGCAGGTCGATCTTGTTGAGGACGCGGATCCGGGCCTGCTCGCCGGCGCCGATCTCCTCGAGCACCTCCTCGACGGCGTGCGACATCGCCCGGAGCTCGTCCTCGGGCACCGCCGCGTCTTCGACGTGGAGGATCAGGGCCGCCCGCCGGGTCTCCTCCAGCGTCGTCGCGAAGGCGTCGACCAGCTGGTGGGGAAGCTTGCGGATGAAGCCGACCGTGTCGGTCGCCAGGTAGGTGCGCCCGTTGATCAGGAGCGTCCTGGTCATCGGGTCGAGCGTGTGGAAGAGGCGGTCGGCCACGGGCACGCTCGCCCCGGTCAGGGCCCCGAGCAGGGTCGACTTGCCCGTGTTCGTGTACCCGGCCAGCGCCAGCTCGGGCAGACTCGCCCGGCCGCGCTCGCTGCGCATCACCGTTCGCGACGACTGCACGCCCGCGAGCTTGCGCCGCAGCGCGGCGATCCGGTTGCGCGCCAGGCGGCGGTCGGTCTCGATCTGCGTCTCCCCCGGCCCGCGGGTGCCGATGCCGCCGCCGAGGCGCTCGAGGTGCGTCCAGAGGCCGCGCATCCGGGCCATGTTGTACTCGAGCTGGGCGAGCTCGACCTGGAGCTTGCCCTCGGCGCTGCCGGCGTGGGCGGCGAAGATGTCGAGAATCACCGTCGTGCGATCGACCACCGGGAGCTTGAGCTCCTGCTCGAGGTTGCGCTCCTGGCGCGGCGAGAGCTCGTCGTCGCAAGCGATCACGTTGGCGTCGCATTCCTCGGCGTAGGCGGCCAGCTCGAGCAGCTTCCCCGGCCCGAGGTAGGTGTTCGGATGCGGGCTCTCGTTGTGCTGGACCATCTCGCCGACCACGGCGACCCCGGCGGTCCGCAGCAGCTCGCGGAGCTCGGCGAAGTCCTCGCCGGTCGGCAGCGAGGCGATGCACACCGCGCGCTGACGCGCGCGCTGCACCGGGGGCTGCTGGGAATGCTGGGGTTGGGGCATCACGGTCATGATGGCGCAAACCCAGCGCCATCTACCGCCCGACGCTTCGGCCGGCCGGAAGCGGGCGCGAGTCGCAGCAAGGCGCGCCGCACCGGCCGCTGTCCGGGCGACCGCGTCGCTCGGGAGATCCTCAGTCGGCTCTCGGCGAAACGCCAGGCCAAACCCGGACGCCGTGGCACGCACCGCTGACCCGCCGCGCCGCCGCACGGATACGCCCCGGCATCCCGACAGGTGCGGCGCTCGTCGTCGCCCTCGTCGCCCTCGTCGCCATCGGAACCGGAGGCCGGCGGCTCGGGCCACCGCGGCCGCCGTCCCCAGCGCAGGTGTCGGCGACGACGGCACGTCCGGTCGGGCAGGTGGCGACGGTCAGTCCCGTCGGGCGGGTGGCGATTTCCCGGCGGAGGTCAGGTTGCGCCGACCGAGACCGATGCCTCACACCACTTGAGAACCCTCGACGGAAGGCGCGATGAGAGACGCGAGGTCGTCGATGATGGCGTGCGCGGCGTCGAGCTCGTCGTCGTCGTGGGTGGTCCGTAGCGCGATGACGGTGGCGCCGGCCGCGCGGCCGGCCCGAACGCCGGCCGGTGCGTCTTCGAGCACAACACAGCGGGTGGGGTCGGCGCCGAGGCGCCGGGCGGCGATCAGGAAGCAGGTCGGGTCCGGCTTACCCCGCTCGAGTCCGTCGGCGCTGACCAGTACCCGCGGGATCGTGAGCCCGGCGGCGCGCAGGCGCGCCTCGGCGAGCGCGGTGGAGCACGAGGTCACGATCGCGAGCGGTCGACCGCTCGAGAGCAGCTCGGCCGCGCCCGGCAGCGCCACGACGCCGCTGGTGTCGTGGACCTCGGCCGCCTCGGCGGCAGCGGCCTCCTTCTCGTGGTCGGCGCGCGGCGCGAGCAGGCGGATCGTTTCGCGCGAAGGGCGGCCCTGCCCGAAGCGGTGCACCTCATCGCTGTCGAGTCCGTGGCGTCGGGCGAAGGCCGCCCATACCCGGCGGACCGGGGCCGTCGAGTCGACGAGCGTGCCGTCGAGATCGACGAGGACGGCGTCCGCGCTCGCGAGCATCTCCGCCGGCGTCATGTCGTCGCCGAAGGTTGAAGTGGCGCAACGCGACTGCCGCGGCGCGGCGCGGCAATCGTCGCGAGCAGCACGACAATCGGGCCGTAGAGCGCGAGCAGGACGCACACCAGCCGCAGTGACGTCAACTCGGCTATCGGACCGGCCTGATCAAGCTGCTTCGCGTCCTCGGGTTTTCGCTCCCAACCAGGATCACCAGCCAGTGCTCGACGGGCTGAAGCTGATCCTGCGCTTCACGGACTCGAAGACCACATCCTACCCGCCGGGCGCAGCCCTCGTGCTCGACGGCGTGATCACGGCCGACCGGCGCGAGTTCGCCGCGTCTCGGACCCGCGCGGTGGCGAGCGGATCGTGCGCCTCGACTACGGGTGCGGCGTGCTCGAGGCGCTCCGCGACCGGCTGCGCTGTGAGGCGATCTGGGTCGTCGGCGCCGACAAGTGGCGCAACCCCGCCAGGCCGATCACTCCAGCCGCCCCCGGCGAGCGGCGCTCGAAGGAGCGCCGGTGATGAGGTCGAGGAGCTCGCCGAACCTACGTCCGTGGGCGATCGGGTCGGGGATCGGGAGATCGGTGTTGATCGTGTAGCGGTTGCGTCGCCCCTCTCGTTCGCGGGTGAGGAACCCGGCGGCGGCGAGTTCGGCGACGATGCGGTGCGCGGCGCGTTCGGTGATCCCGATGCGGTCACCGATGTCGCGCAGGCGGATGCCGGAGTCGTGGGCGATGCAGACCAGGACCTGGGCGTGGTTGGTCAGGATTGTCCAGTCGTCCGCGACGGGGGAAACGCGCTGACTGTCGGCATCTACGGCGCTCATGGCGTCCGGGAGCTTAGGCGCGCCGGGCAACCGTGCCACATCGAATCGTGGATTCGGGGGATCTCCAGCGAGGCAATTTCCTCAGTCCAGTGGAGCTGAACGGCTCGGCATGAGCCCGGGCGTTCCGCCTGGCCGTCCGGGTCGCTCCGGGGACCCCGGGGTAGGTTCTCGCCTCACCCACACTTCACGGGCACCGGGGCGCGGCTCGCTGCGCTCGAGGGCGGCCCTGTCGGGCCGCTCTCGACCGGCCTGCTGTGCTCGGCGGCTCGCCATCCAAGGCGCAGCCCGCGGGCGCCGTCGGTCAGGCGCCGGTCCCGCTTGGTCGGGCGCCGCCCCGGTGAGCGCCGGGCCGGAGCGGACGGACGCGGCCGCAGGAAGCACGGACGCCTCGGCCGAGCGAAAGGCGAGCACTGCGAAACGCGTCTCCACGGCGGACGCCCGCTCGCGAGAGACCTTCCTGCACGATCAGGCTGCACTCGAGGATGAGGTGCGGCGGCCTACCGGCGTGCGCATGGAACACGAACGCGGGGTGCTGACCGACGCAGAGGAGCTTGCGTGCAGGAGGTTGGGAGTGCGACCCTCGGACCACGTCCCTGTCGTGGCCGCCGGAATGTACCCATCCGGGTCGGGAGCCCGCCCGGAGCGGCGTCGCTCAGAGGCCGCGACGGTGAACGTCCACCCAGCCGATCGCGCCCGTTCAGCGGTCGAGTACGGCACGTACGGACCCGGCGCATGACACCGCCGGCATCGGCATGCGCCGAGACGTCGGCCGCCCGGGCGTCAGCGTCGACGTGACCGACCGGCCGCAGATGGAGCAGCTGCTCGCAATGTGCCCACGCCCACGCGCTCGAGGCGTCGCGGCTGAACCGCTGAAGTTGCAATTCCCGGCGAACATGAGTCATCGGGTCGAGCGCGACGCCGCCGGCGTGGCCTTCGGCGGGGCGCATTGAGGAGGGCGGCGCGGAGAATGGGCGGCCGCGCGCAGCCGCCTCGCCGCCGACCCGGCGGCCGGTCGATCCCTGGGCTCGACCGGCTTCTGCGGGCCGCCTGCGAGTAAGGTACGGTACGGGCAGGCATCGACGCGATGCTGGGTTTACTGTGACTTCGCGTCGATAGGGGGTTCACCATGCCCGACGATACACATCCCGGGTCAACCCGGTTTGGCGCTCAGAGGCTGTTCATGCACAGCCTCTTACCGCCACCCCATGGCCCAGCTCCTCGGCGACGGAACGCTGTCTTCCTCGGACGACCAGTCCGCTACTCCGACCACGAAGACCAAACCACGCAGGCGCACTGCCACACGCTCGTCGTCAACACCTGCATCCTCTCCACCACCGGCTACCTCCAAGACGCCGTGGACGCCGAACGCGCCGACGGGCGACCCGTCAGCGACGAAGCGATCGCCCACCTCAGCCCCGGCCAATACGAAACGATCAACCCCTACGGCACCCTGACCTTCGACGTCCCCGGCGTCCTCGCGCGCCCTCGCAGACCACCAGCCACCCCTAACCCGCGTTAGAGGACGCATTGTTGGCCGTTTTGGCGCCGCTACTCAGACGACCCCAGTTGCTGTCGTTACCCCTAACGCCATCATCCGCCCCAAATCCAACGTCACTGTCATCGTCGTAGGCGGGCGGAGACGGCGTCGGTGGTTGACGCCCGGGCGGTCGAGCGGCGCCTCGGCGCGTCGGGCAAGCTGCCCGAGCACGCGAAGCACCGGGCACTGGTCGTGTCGGACGGTAGACGGTCTAGGGTTGGGAGAACTCCGTTCCCACCAACCCATCGTGGTCGCGAGAAGTTTCGTACGGAAAACCGGGTTAGGCTCGTGGCTGGGTGCCTCGAGGAGAAGAGAAGGGCCGCCGACAAGGAGAGAGACGGATCTCGCGGCGATGGTTCTTGATCTGGCGGCCGGCGAAGTCGAACGCGCTGATCTGTGCTGCGGCGACCTTGACCTGCCGAGCGAGATGTTCGGTCGCGTCGTCTGGCAGCTCGAACAGGGCCGCGAGGAAAGCGGCCCTTCCAGCTCAGGAACTTCAGCAGGGCGGCGAACCCGAGCGGTGTCGAGCCCGACCTGTTGCGCAGCGGCTCGTGTTTGCGATCATCGAGCGTGAAGTGCTCGACGACATCGTCAAGGCCCGATCTCGCGGCGCGCTGACGATCGCAGCGTTGAGCCGTCGACAGGACGGCGCCCCCCGCGGGTCCTGGAAAACAAAACCTGGATCTTCTAGAGCGACCGGCAAGACGCGGTGCCGAGCGGTGCGACCTGGGGCTGTGTCACCGCGGCTGAGTGCTGTGACGCGGATACAGTTCCTCGTGATCCGAGCCGAGTTGTTATCGCCGGGACCAAATCGTGGCCGTTCTCGTTGGAAGCGGTCCGGTTCCTTTACGGCCCGTGAGGAAGAACGGAACCAGGATCCGGCGCTAGTGCGCCGGCGTCGACGTCAGGCACGAGATCCTCGACGGCGCCGACCCCGGCCGTGGTTCTGCTCAAGCACTGCCGCGACCATTGGCTTTGACCTGTTCGTGGCCGGCCACCACCGCTCCGGGCGCGCCGGGCGGCTCTTGCTGCAGGGCATCGCACCCCCAAGCTCATCGCCGCTGCCGCCGTCCGCGTGCTCATCGTCGGGGAACCCGAGCGATGAGCGCCCGCGACCGAACCGGGGCTGCAGCGATCGAAGCGCTCGTCGGCGCCGCGCTCTTCATTGGTGGGAGCCTCGTCACCAGGGTCCCGATCGCGCTGATGTTTGGCATCCTGTTGATGATCTTCGGCGTCCTGGTGCTGGCCCACTCCGTCGCGCTCGGCTCGGGTTGGCGAGCCTCCTCAAACGCTCGCGTGAGAAACGGAGCCGTGATGAGAAGTGACCATGCGGGCGCCACCACCGCCGCGATCACGGTCATCGTTTTCGGCCGCCACAGCGCTCGGGCGACACCCCGGCCGCCGTGGACCCGGGGTGCCGGCGGCTGATGCCAGGCCGGGATCGTCGCGAGCTCGCCGCGGTCTTCGCGGGCGGCGCCGTCGGTGTTCTGGTCCGTCTCGGCCTGGTGCGCCTGCATCCCGCTGGCGCCCCGGGTTGGCCGTGGGTGACGTTCTCGGTCAACCTCGCGGGTGCGTTCGCGCTCGGCTACTTCGCGACGCGGCTGCAGGATCGACTGCCGCTCTCGACGTATCGCCGCCCGTTTCTGGGCACCGGGTTCTGCGGCGCTTTGACGACGTTCTCAACGATGCAGGTCGAGCTGCTGGAGATGCTCGACGCGCACCGCTACGGTCTCGCTTCCGCCTACGCCAGCGCGAGCATTCTGGGCGGGTACGCCTGCATCCACCTCGCCAGCGCTGTGGTGCGCCGGGTCAGGAGAATCGCGTGAGCGTGGTCGCGTGGATCGCCGCCGCGGCGCTCGGGGGTTGCGGCGCGATCCTGCGGTTCCTGCTCGACGCGAAGGTGTCCTCTCGTCTTGGCCGCGACTTTCCCTACGGCACGTTCGTCGTGAACATCACCGGATCGGTATTCCTCGGCCTGGTTGTTGGTGCCACGCTCGCCGGCGACGCGGCAATCCTGATCGGCACCGCCACGATCGGATCGTACACTACGTTCTCGACGTGGATGTTCGAGACGCACCGCCTCGCCGAGCAGGGCGAGGTTGCCCGGGCCTTCGCCAACGCCGCCGTCAGCCTCGCGACCGGACTTGCCGCGGTCGCGCTCGGCCGCGCTCTGGGAGGACTGTTGTGATCGAGGATGCGCTCAAGCTCACCACCTACTTCGGCGAGCTCCACCGCGCCGAGCATGGCCTCGTCGCCGACGCGCTGCTCGACCTCTACGGTCAACACGCGGTCCATGCCAGCGTGCTGCTGCGCGGCGTCGAGGGGTTCGGCCTCAAACACCACCTGAGCACCGACGGCCTGGAGAGCCTCTCCTACGACCTGCCGCTCGTGTCGGTCGCCGTCGACACCCGCGCGCGGATCGACGCGATCCTCCCCCACGTCATCGCGATCAAGCGTCACGGCCTGATCACGCTCGAGCGCGCCCGCATGTTGACGGGCGACATCGGCCCCGTCGCGCTGCCCGAGGACCCCGATGAACAGACCAAGGTCACGATTTACGTCGGCCGCCAGGAAAAGATCGTCAACACCCCTGCGTTCATCACCATCTGCGACCTCCTCTACAGCCGCGGGATTGCCGGCGCGACCGTACTCCTCGGCGTCGACGGCACCTTCCACGGCCAACGCGAGCGCGCCCGGTTCTTCGGCCGCAACGCCAACGTCCCGCTGATGATCATCGCCGTCGGCGCTGG
>JBPCNA010000046.1:0-20199 GCA_051001735.1 Solirubrobacteraceae bacterium | reverse complement strand
GCGTCTGGTGCAGGCCGGTGTAGATGACCTCCATGCCGGCGTCGCGCAGCGCGCGGGCGATGATCTTCGCGCCGCGATCATGGCCGTCGAGCCCCGGCTTGGCGACGACGACGCGGATCTTCCGGTTGCCAGAGGCGGCGGCCATGCTCAGCGCACGACCTTGAGCTTCATCGTCATGTCCGGCTGGTGGATCGTGCAGACAATCGTGTAGGTGCCGGTCCTGGTGATCGTCTTGCTGTAGCTGCCCGACTTCTTGAAGGACGAGTTGAAGCGGGCCGGGCCCCGGGTGACGGCGACGTTGTGCTTGTCGCGGCCCGTGAAGTTCCAGGTGACCCGCGTGCCCTTCTCGACGGTCACGGTCGGGGGATCGCCCTTGCGCACGTAGTAGTCGTCGCCGACCTTGACGGAGCGTCCGGCGGCCAGCGCCGGGGAGGCGAGGACCGCCGAGGCGGCGGCGACCAGCACGACGATCAGCAGCTTGCGCACGTAGGTGGCCTTTCTAGAAGACGGGGGTCTCGGTGTAGGAGCCGAACACGGTCTGGAGGGCTTCGACGATCTCGCCCTCGGACGCGTGTACGCGCGCACACTCGATCAGGTTCGGCATGAGGTTGACCTCGTCGCGCGCGGCGGCGGCCTTGAGCGCGCTCAGCTGCTCCTCCACCGCGGCGCCGTCGCGACGGGCGCGGACGCCCTGGACGCGGTCGATCTGCTTGCGCTCGAGCGCCGGGTCGATGCGCAGGATCTCGATCTCGCCGTCGCCGCCCTCGGTGTAGGCGTTGACGCCGACCAGGATCCGCTCGCCCGAGTCGTACTCCTGCTGGAGCGTGTAGGCGGCGTCGGCGATCTCGCGCTGCGGGTAGCCGCGCTTGACCGCCTCGGTCATCCCGCCCAGCTCGTCGATCTTGGCGAAGTACGCGTAGGCCTGGCGCTCCATCTCGTCGGTCAGCGCCTCGACGAAATAGGAGCCGCCGAGCGGGTCGATCGTGTTCGTCACGCCCGTCTCGTGCGCGATCACCTGCTGCGTGCGCAGCGCGACCCGGACGGCCTCCTCACTTGGCAGCGCGAGCGCCTCGTCATGGGAGTTGGTGTGCAGCGACTGCGTGCCGCCGAGCACCCCGGCGAGCGCCTCGATCGCCGTGCGCGCGCAGTTGTTCAGCGGCTGCTGGGCCGTCAGCGACACGCCCGCCGTCTGGACGTGGGTGCGCATCAGCCAGGACTTCGGGTTCTGCGCGCCGAACGTCTCGCGCAACTCGCGCGCCCAGATCCGGCGCGCCGCCCGGTACTTGGCGATCTCCTCGAAGAAGTCGATGTGCGCGTTGAAGAAGAAGGACAGCCGAGGCGCGAAGTCGTCGACGTCCATGCCGCGCGCGACCTGCTCCTCCACGTAGGTCAGGCCGTCCTTGAGCGTGAACGCCAGCTCCTGCGCGGCCGTCGAGCCCGCCTCGCGGATGTGGTAGCCGGAGATCGAGACGGGATGCCAGCGCGGCATGTTCTCCGTGCACCACTGCATCATGTCCCCGAGCACGCGCATCGCAGGATCGACCGGGAAGCACCACTCCTTCTGGGCGATGTACTCCTTGAGGATGTCCGCCTGCACCGTGCCCGCGAGACGATCGGCCGGCACACCGTTCTCCTCGGCGGCGACCACGTAGAACGCCATCATGATCGCCGCGGGCGCGTTGATCGTCATCGACACGCTGACCTCGCCGAGGTCGATCCCGGCGAACAGCGTCTCCATGTCGTCGAGCGTGTCCACCGCCACGCCCTCGCGGCCGACCTCGCCCAGCGAACGCGCGTGGTCGGAGTCGTGGCCCATCAAGCTCGGCATGTCGAACGCCGTCGAGAGCCCGTTCTGCCCCTGGGCGAGCAGGTAGTGAAAGCGCTCGTTGGTCTCCTCCGCCGTCCCGAAGCCCGCGAACTGGCGCATCGTCCACAGGCGGCCCCGGTACATCGTCTCGTGGATCCCGCGCGTGTACGGGTACTCCCCGGGGCGGCCGATCGACCCCGCATCCGTGGGCAGATCGGCCGCGGTGTAGAGCTCGGCGACCGGGACCCCGGACATCGTCTTCTTGACTGTCTGATCTGTCGCCGCAGGGGCCTTCGCCTCGCTCGCCATGCCGAGAGGGTACGTGGTCTCGGGCCCGGAAAAAAGCCCATGTCGCCGCTCCGAGCTACCTTGACTCGATCGGAGCCCGACGAGACCGCAACCACGGACCGCCACCCCGGCTGGACGCATGGCGCGCTACGGCTTTCGGCACCGTCGCCGAGGACTACGACCGCTACCGTCCGGGTCCCGACGCCGCCGCGCTCGACTGGCTGCTGCGCCCGGCCGACCGCGACGTTCTCGACGTCGGCGCCGGCACCGGGGCACTCACCCGGCTCCTGATCGCCCGGGGATCGAGGGTCACCGCGGTCGAGCCCGACGATCGCATGCGGCGAGTCCTCACCGGCGGCGCACCGACCGCGACGATCCTCGAAGGCGTCGCCGAGGCGCTCCCCGTCGGCGACCGCTCGCAGGATGCCGTTCTCGCGCACTCGTCGTGGCATTGGGTCGACCCCGACCGCGCGGTCGCCGAGGCCGCCCGGGTGCTGCGGCCGGGTGGCCGCCTCGGCGCCCTCTGGACGCGGCTCGACGGCGACGTCGACTGGGTCGGCGAGCTCTGGGAGCGGCTCCGGCCCCACCGGGAGCGCCGACGGTCGGGCGCCGGCTTGCGTGAGCTGCGACTGCCCGCCGCGGCGCGGTTCGGACCGGTGGAGGGCCCACGCGTGATCCGCTTCAACCGCCGCTTCACCCGCGCTCAGCTGCTCGGTCTGGCCGGAACCTACAGCGGGGTGGCGGCTCGGCCGCCGTCCGAGCGGGCTGCGCTCCTCGCGCAGATCCGCGTCGCCCTCGACGCCGACCCCCGCTTGGGCGCGCCGGCGGGCGTCGAGGTTCCCATGCTGACCCACTGCTGGCGGGCGACGCGGTAGATGGGCCGGCGCCGGCGTAACCCGCCGGCCTGCGCAGTCGTGGACGAATGGACGACTCCAGCCGGCGGCGGTACCGGCCGACCGGAACCGCATGGCAGCTTCGGCGCGGGGTCGCCGATCAATGCTTCTTACACTGCTCGCGCTCGCGCTGGTCGCGGTCGCGCCGGCGGGGGCGACGGCGGCGCCGGACGAGAGCACGGCCTTCCAGGTCAACCCCGGCCATACGGGGTTTGCCTCCGGCGGTTCGCTCGAGGCACCGCCGTTGTCAGCGAGGTGGACACGGGCGCTCGGCACCTCGAGCTCCTATCCGCTGGTCGCGGGCGGCCGGGTGTACGTGATCGCCTATGACGCCCAGCATTCCGGCGGCACGCTGTTCGCGCTCGACCCGCTGACCGGAGGCACGCTGTGGAGGCGCGCGGTGGACGGTCGCGGGCAGATGGCCTACGACGCCGGCCGCCTGTTCGTCGCCGAGTACTCCGGGATCGTGGTCGCCGTCGACGCTGCGACGGGCGTGACCGACTGGGCCAGGACGCTGCCCCAGCCCTACGGGCTGCGCAACCCGGTCGCCGCCGGTGGGACCGTCTATGTCGACTCCGCGTGGAGCGGTGGAAACCTGTACGCCCTGGCCGAGGCCGACGGATCGACGACCTGGACGGCGTCGTTCTACTCCGACGCCAGCCCGGCGCTCGACGGGACGTTCGTCTACGTGTCCGACGACTA
This sequence comes from Solirubrobacteraceae bacterium, assembly GCA_051001735.1. Taxonomy (GTDB): domain Bacteria; phylum Actinomycetota; class Thermoleophilia; order Solirubrobacterales; family Solirubrobacteraceae; genus Palsa-513. Next base: position 16,509 of record JBPCNA010000046.1, on the reverse strand, counting down.
CGAGGGCGCGACTCAGGCCTTCTCCCGCGTCGACGGCAGCCTCGCCTGGACGGGGTCCCTCCAGTGCTTCGTCGGCAGCGGCAACGCGCTCGCCGACGGCGCGCGCGTGATCGGCCCCTACAACTACGCGTGCGGCGGGCTCAGCGACGCCGCCACCGGCAGACAGACGAACTCGATCGCCTCCAACGTCCCGCCGGCCAGCGCCGGCGACGTCGTCGTCGTCCTCGACGGGACGACGCTGCAGGGGCGGAGCCTCAGCACAGGGCTGCTGCTCTGGCAGTCCACCGGCGACGGAAGCCTGGCCTCGGCGCCGCTGATCGTCAACGGAACCGTGTACGAGGGGTCCCTCACGGGCACCCTGTTCGCGCTCGACCTGTCAACGGGGAAGCCCCTGTGGAGCGGCATGGTGGCCGCCGGCGCAAGCGCCACCCTCGCCGGTGACGCCGGGATGGCCGCGGGGGCCGGACTGCTCGTCGTACCGGCCGGCGGGACGCTCACCGGGCTCGCGTCGACGCGTGTCGCCCGTCCGGGGCTCGACCTGGCGATCAGCGGCGGCCCCGACGGCCCGACGCGCTCGAACTCGGCGACCTTCGACTTCGCCTCGAGCGCCCCGCCGGTCGGGCAGCTATGTCGCCTCGACAGCGCCGAGTGGACCGCCTGCGCGGGCACCCTGACCTTCACGGGCCTCCCCGACGGACCCCACATGTTCGAGGTGCAGACCCAGGACGCGACCGACGGCAGCGTCGTCGCCCTCGCCGCGCGCGGCTGGTCAGTCGACCAGAAGGTGCCCACCGCGACGATCTCCGCCGGCCCACCGGCGTCCACGACCTCGACGATCGCTTCGTTCACGATCACCGGCGACACCCCCGGCGCGCGATTCGAGTGCCGGCTCGACGCAGGCGCCTGGACCGAGTGCCCGACCGCCCCGTACCAGCCGACGCAGTACCAGGGGCTCGTCTCCGGCCGGCACCTCCTCGAGGTCCGAGCCCGAAACGCCCTGGGCAGCGTCCAGGCCGTTCCCACGACGTGGACGTGGACGATCGGGTCGACCCCCGACACCCTGCTCGCCGCCACTCCGCCCACCCTGAGCGCCCAGGCCGCGGCGACATTCCTCTTCGTCGCGACCGTGCCCGCCACCTTCGAGTGCCGTCTCGACGACGGCGCGTGGAACCAGTGCTCCTCGCCGACGAGCCTCGGAGCGCTCGCCGACGGGCCCCACGCATTCGACGTGCGCGCGGTCAACTTGCTGGGGACCGCCGACCCGACGCCGGCCGCCTGGACCTGGACCGTCGACACGCACGCGCCGCGGACCTCCGTGAGTCTCGACCCGTCCTCCGCGCCGGCCGTCGGCTACCGCTTCGCCTTCTCGGCCAGCGAGGCGACCGCGACCTTCGGCTGCCAGCTCGACGCCGGCGCGTGGACGCCCTGCTACTCCGGCGTCCTCTACAGCGGGCTCACCGCCGGCGCGCACCAGTTCACGGTCCGCGCCACCGATGCCGCCGGCAACACCGACGCACAGGGCGCGAGCCTGGCTTTCCTCGTTCCCGCCACCTCCCGGTCGAACGCGAGCTCCACCCCGGCCCGAACGGTCGACTCGAGCAGCGGCGAGCCGCTTGCGCGGCTCAGCACGCCGGCGCTCGCCCGCATGGCCGCCGACGCCGGCGCAGCCCTCCTCCGCGCCAGCACCCGGCGCCAGCTCCGCAGCTCCCCGGTGCTCCGCCTCTACTCAGCCGGTCCGGGGAGGATCAGCCTCGCCGTAATCGCCCGGACCGGCGGACGATCGCTCAACCTCGCCGGCGCGCAGGCCGGCTTCAGCGCCGGCGGGGTCCGACCCGTCCACCTGCGCCTCACGGCCGCCGGCCTGCGCGCCCTGACCCGCAGCGGGAAGCTCTCCCTCCGAATCACCGCGACGGTATCCCCGGTCGCCGGCCCCGCCGCCTCGGCGAGCGCCAGGTCGCGCGTCTGACGAGGGCGCACGCGTTCGGACGCGGCGACCGGTAGCCGGCCTGCCCGGGGATGGACGATGTGAGCCTAGACGTCTGGGACCCGCCGCGCCGTCCGAGAACCAGTCCGGCGCCGACCCCGGCGGCCCCGACCAACCCGAACGCGCCGGCGACCCGGATCCGCCGCCCGCGGCGGCGGAAGCGGAGGATCGGCCAGCCGGCGCCCGCGGCGGCCCGGGCGAGCTCGCGATCGGGATTGACGGCGACCGGGAAGCCGACGGCGTTCAGCATCGGGAGGTCGGAGGCGGAGTCCGAATAGCCGTAGGAGTCGGCCAGGGAGATCCGCTCGGCGGCGGCGAGCTCGGCGATCAGCGTCGCCTTGCCGTCGGCGTAGGCGAACGGTCCGCCGGGATGCCCGGTGTAGACACCGTCCCGCACCTCCGAGCGCGAGCCGAGCCCGCCGTCGAAGCCGAGGACGAGTGCCATCAGGTCGGCCATCTCCTGGGACGCGGCGGTGCAGATGTAGATCCGCCGCCCGGCGTCCTGATGCTCGTGGGCGAGGGTCAGCATCTCGGGGTAGAGCCGCGGGAGGACGCCGCCGAGGACGTGGTGGGTCAGGCGGTGCAGATCGCGCACCGGGATGCCGGCGATCATCGCGCCGACCCGCCGGCGGACGGCATCGGCCTGGCCGTCGGTCGACCCGCGCAGGCGGAACTGGAGGTTGAGCGCGAGGTCGCGCGCCAGGCGGCGCCGCGAGACGAGCCCGGCGCGATAGGCGGCGCGGACGAAGTGGATTCCCGAGGAACCCTCGATCAGCGTCCGGTCGAGGTCGAAGAACGCGGCCGGGGTCGGCGGGTCGGCGTCTATCGGCCGGCCCCCACGGCCGTCGCCTCTAGTCGACCCGGACGACGACCGCGTCGCCCTGCCCGCCACCCGAGCAGATCGCCGCGCAGCCGAGCCCGCCGCCCCGCCGGCGGAGCTCGAGCACCAGCGTGGCGATGATGCGCGCGCCGGAGGCGCCGATCGGATGCCCGAGGGCGACGGCCCCGCCGTTGACGTTGACGCGGTCCTCGTCGATGCCGAGCAGGCGGATCGAGTTGAGGGTGACCGAGGCGAAGGCCTCGTTGATCTCCCAGAGATCGATGTCCTCGACCGTCAGCCCGGCCTTGGCGAGCGCCTTCTTGGCGGCGGCGGCCGGCGTCCGCGCGAGGTAGGCGAAGTCGTCGGCGACCTGCGCCTGGGCGACCAGTTCGGCGAGGACCTCCTTGCCGTTGGCCTTCGCCCAGTCGTCGCTTGCGACGACGATCGCCCCGGCCCCGTCGTTGACCCCGGGGGCGTTGCCGGCGGTGTGGGTGCCGTCCTTGGTGAAGATCGGCGGCAGCTTGGCCAGCGTCTCGAGCGTCGTGCCCCGGCGGGGGGACTCGTCGACCTCGACCAGGGTGTCGCCCTTGCGGCCCTTGACGGTCACGCTGACCATCTCCTCGGGTAGCCGCCCCTCGTCGGTCGCGCGGATCGCCAGCTCGTGCGAGCGCAGCGACCAGCGGTCCATGTCGGCGCGCGTCATCTCGAGCTCGGCGGAGACCTCGCTCGCCTCCTGGGCCATGTGCTTGCCGGAGAAGGGGTTCGTCAGGCCGTCCTTGATCATCGCGTCGAGCGCCTTGGCGTCGCCCATGCGGAACCCGAAGCGGGCGCCGGGGAGCATGTACGGGGCGTTCGACATCGACTCCATGCCGCCGCCGACACCGACCTCGACCTCGCCGGAGCGGATCGCCATGTCGAGGATGGAGACGGCGCGGACGCCGGAGGCGCAGACCTTGTTGATGGTCTCCGAGGAGACCTCCTTGGGAATGCCGCCCTTGATCTGCGCCTGCCGGGAGGGGATCTGCCCCTGGCCGGCCTGGATCACCTGGCCCATGACGACGTGGTCGACCTGCTCGGGGTCGACCCCGGCCCGGCTGAGAGCCGCCTCGATGGCGATCCCCCCGAGGTCGGTGGCGTCGAGGCTGGCGAGGCCGCCGCCGAGCTTCCCGATCGGGGTGCGGGCGGCGCCGAGAATGACGGTCTTGGGCATCGGAACTCAAGTCTCCAGAGTCGGGGTCAGGCCGAGATCCTAGGGAAACCGCGGAACTCCGGCGGTAGGTATGCTCGCGCCGATGATCGCCTCCGCGACCACGGCGGCCCCTGCCGAGACCGTGGCCGACACGATCGTGGTCGGCGTCTTCGACGGGAAGGACGTCGCCCACGACACCGAGGACGGGGCGCTCCAGGCGCTGCTCGACTCGGGCGAGGCGCAGCGGACCTTCAAGAAGCTGGCCCTGACCCACTCGGGGGGCAAGCGCTGGCTGCTAGTGGGGCTCGGCAAGCGCGATGAGTTCGATTCGGAGCGCGCCCGGGTCCTCGCCGCGGTCGCGGCCGGACGAGCGGCGGAGCTCTCGGCCGCCGTTCTCTGCTGGGAGTTGCCCCACCACGTCGACGACGACGTGGCCGCCGCCCTCGTCGAGGGCACCGGGCTCGCGAGCTTCCGCTTCGACCGCTACAAGTCGACCCCGGAGGGCGACGAGCAGCCGCCACCGCCGCTCGCCGAGCTGATCGTCTCCGCCCACCACGACGTCAGCGCGGCGGTGGCGCGGGCGGCGACGGTGACCGAGGCGGTCAACGCCGCGAGAACGCTGCAGAACATGCCGGCCAACGAGATGACGCCGACCCACCTGGCCGAGCGGGCCGTGGCGCTGGCCGCCGAGCTCGAAGGCCTCTCGGCCGAGGTCGAGGGCCGCCAGCAGATCCTCGCCCGAGGCATGGGGGCGTTCAGCGCCGTCGCCCAGGGCACCGACCAGGAGCCGGCGCTGATCACCCTGCGCTACGAGGGCCCGGATGCCGCCGGCGCGGTGCTCGGCTTCGTCGGCAAGGCCGTCACCTGCGACAGCGGCGGCATCTCGATCAAGCCGGGGGCGGCGATGAGCGAGATGAAGTTCGACATGTCAGGGGGGGCGGCCGTGCTCGAGGCGGTCGGAGCGATCGCCCGTCTGCGCCTGGCGATCCGCCTGGTCGCGGTGATCGGGGCGACCGAGAACCTGCCGAGCGGCCGGTCGGTCAAGCCGGGCGACATCGTCCGGGCGATGAACGGCAAGACGATCGAGGTCAACAACACCGACGCCGAAGGGCGCCTCGTCCTGTCCGACTGCCTGGCCCACGCGATCGCCTGCGGTGCGGAGCGGCTGGTCGACCTGGCGACGCTGACGGGGGCGATCATCGTCAGCCTCGGCTCGACCCACGCCGGCCTCCTCAGCAACGACGACGACTGGGCGGCGGCGGTGACGGCGGCGGCGACGGCGACCGGCGAGCTGGTCTGGCGCCTGCCCCTCCACGCGGAGTACGCCGAGCTGGTCAAGGGCTCCTACGCCGACCTCGACAACGCCCCCGAGGTGCGCAAGGCCGGGTCGATCACGGCGGCCGAGTTCCTGCGGAACTTCGTCGGCGACACGCCGTGGGTCCATCTGGACATCGCCGGGACGGCCTGGAACCTCGGCCGGGCCTACGCCGAGAAGGCGGGCTCGGGGTTCGGCGTCCGCCTGCTCGTCGAGCTGGCCCGCGCGCAGACGGCGTAGCGCCCGCCCTACACTCGGCCGGTGCTGGTTCTCGTCGTCGACGATGACGCCCCGGTCCGCCGGATGCTCGAGCGGACCCTCGGAGCCGAGGGCAACGAGGTGCGCAGCGTGGCCGACGGCCCCCAGGCGCTCGTCGAGATCGAGCGCCGGGTGCCCGACCTCGTGATCCTCGACGTATCGATGCCGGGCATGGACGGCCTCTCGGTGTGCCGGCGGCTGCGCGGCAAGGGGATCGCCACGCCGATCCTCCTGCTGACCGCGCGCGACGCGATTGCCGACCGGGTGGCCGGGCTCGACGCCGGCGCCGACGACTACCTGGTCAAGCCGTTCGCTCCGGACGAGCTCGCCGCCCGCGTCCGTGCTCTCACCCGGCGCCACGGAGCGACGGTGCTCGCCTTCGAGGATCTCGCCCTCGACCCGGAGACGCGCATCGCCACCCGGCGGGGGGCGGCGATCGAGCTGACGGCCCGCGAGACCCAACTGCTCGAACTCCTCCTCCGCAACGCCCGGGCCGTCGTCTCGCGCGAGCTGGCGATCGAGGAGGTCTGGCGGGGCGCCGCGGTCGAGAACGTGGTCGACCGCTACGTCGGCTACCTGCGGCGAAAGCTCGGCGACCCGCCGCTGATCCGGACGGTCCGGGGCGTCGGCTTCACGCTCGGCCGATGAGGCGGGCGACGCTCCGCGCCCGGCTGATCGCCGCGGCGGCGGCGGCGACCGTGGGGACGGTCGCCGTGCTCGGGGCCACGGTCCTGGTGCTCGTCTACCACCAGCTCCACGACGAGCTCGACAGCACGCTCCGCTCACGGGCCGCCGACGTCGCCCGGCTGGCCGTCTCGGCCCCGACTCTGCTGACCGCGCCCGGGACGCTCGAGGCGCCGTTCGGGGGCCGCCAGCTCTCGGTCGAGGTCGTCGACCGCCGGGGTCGCATCTACGCCCGCTCGCTCTCGCTGGGCGGCCGCCTCCTCCCGGGTGGGCCGGCGCTGGCCGAGGCGCTCGGCGCCGGGCGCGGCAGCTACGCCGACGTCCGCCTCTCGGGCGAGCCGATCCGCGAGTTCGTCGCCCCCCTGGCCGACGCCGGCGGGCCGGTCGGCGGGGGCGCCGTGCTCGTCGGGTCGAGCACGGCCGAGATCGAGGACACCCTGCGCAAGCTCCGCGCCCTCGTCCTCTTCAGCATGCTGGCCGCCGGCGTCCTCGGCGCGGCCGGAGCGGCGCTCCTCACCCAGCGGGGGCTGCGCCCACTGCGCCGCCTGGCCGACGCCGCCCGCGACATCGCCGACACCCCGGACGCATCCCGGCGGCTTCCGGTCGGGCGGGCCGGGGGCGAGCTGGCCGAGCTCGCGGGGACGCTCAACCGGATGCTCGACTCGCTGGAACGGGCCCGGGCCACCGAGCGGCGCTTCCTGGCCGACGCCTCCCACGAGCTGCGCACGCCGCTGACCTCGCTGCGGGGCAACGCCGCCTACGTCGCCCGCCACGGCGCCGATGTCGAGGCGCTGCGCGACATCGAGGCCGACGCCGCCCGCCTGGCCCGCCTGCTCGACGACCTGCTGGCGCTCGAGCGGGAGGACGGGGCGACCCGTCCGGCGGAGATCGTCCGCCTCCGCGCCGTGGTCGACGCCGTCTGCGACGGGCAGGACGACATCGAGGTGACGATCGACGGCGAGCCGTCGGTCCACGGGGAGCCGGGAGCGCTCGAGCGGGCGCTGCGCAACCTGGTGGAGAACGCCCGCCTCCACGGGCCGCCGAACTCGCCGATCGCGGTGACCGTCGGCAGCCGGGGGACGACCGCCGTGGTCACGGTGAGCGACCGCGGACCGGGGCTGGCTGCGGGCGAGGTCGAGCTCGCCTTCCAGCGCTTCTGGCGGGGCGCGGCGGGCGGGACCCCCGGCTCGGGCCTCGGCCTGTCGATCGTCGCGGCCACCGCGGCGCGCCACGGCGGGCGGGTGCGGGTCGAGGGCGCCCGCTTCACGATCGAGCTGCCGGTTGTCAGGGGTTTGTCAGAAGCCGCGCCTACGCTGGTAGAGCACCCGGATCAGGAAGGCCCACCGTGAACCCACTGCGTCGTCTCCCCACTCGCAAGCTGCTGGCGCTGATCGCCGGCGTCATCGTGCTCGCCGGTTCGATCAGCGCGGTCGCCGTCGCCGCCCTCACAGGCGGAGGACCCGTCCCGGCCGCCAAGAGCTTGGCCGCCGCGATCCACGACGCCCTCCTCGGACCGAAGATCGAGGGGATCACGGCGAACATCCAGTTCACCAACAACCTGATCGACTCGTCGAGCATCCCCAACTCGACGCCGCTGCTCAAGGGCGCGAGCGGACGGCTGTGGGCGAGTAACGACGGCCGTCTCCGGCTCGAGCTCCAGTCGAGCCGCGGTGACACCGAGGTCATGATCGCGCCGGGTTCGTTCTCCGTCTTCGACGTCGCCGGCAACACCGTCTACCGCGGGACGCTGCCGGCGCATAAGGCGTCGGCCGGCGCCGAGCCGGCCCACCAGCCGCCGACCCTGAAGACGATCACCGACGCCATCAACAGCGTGATGGCCAAGGTCGGCGTCTCCAAGGCCAACCCGACGGACATCGGCGGCGCCCCGGCCTACTCGATCACCTTCTCGCCCAAGCACGACGGCGGTCTCCTCGGCAAGGCCGAGCTGGCCTTCGACTCGGTCAACGGCGCGCCGCTGCGCTTCGCCGTCTACGCCCAGGGCAACCCGTCGCCGGTGCTCGAGCTGACCGCGACCAACGTGTCCTTCGGCGCGGTCGCCTCCGGTGACCTGACGGTGGCGCCGCCGAGCAACGCCAAGATCGTCGAGATCTCGCAACCGTCCGGCCCGGTCGGCGCCGCGAAGGCGCATAAGGGCACGGCGGCGAAGGAGACGACCGGCGCGACCCGGGTCGCGGCGGCCCTGCCGTTCAGGCTCGACGCCCCGGCCAAGCTCGCCGGGCTGCCGCAGACGTCGGTCCGCCTCCTGTCCTTCGGGAAGCAGCCGGCCGCCGTCGTCACCTACGGCCAGCACCTGGGGGCGATCGTCGTGATCGAGCGCCAGGCCGACCCGGCCAAGGCGGGCAAGCCGGCCGGCGGGTCGTCTGAGTCGTCGCCGCTGCCGACGGTGTCGATCAACGGCGCCACCGGTACCGAACTGGCGACCGCCTTGGGCACCGGCCTGATGTTCGACCGCGCCGGGGTCTCCTACATCGTCCTCGGCTCGGTCCCGCCGGCCGCCGCCGAGGCGGCGGCCCGCGGCTTGTGAGCGCCGATCGACCTGAGCCGGACGGGGGAGCCTCCCCCGTCCGGGCCCGCGGCCTGGTCAAGCGCTACGGCGAGCTGGTGGCGGTCGACCACGTCGACCTGAACGTCAGCACAGGCGACATCTACGGCTACCTCGGGCCGAACGGCGCCGGGAAGACGACGTCGCTGCGGATGCTGCTCGGGCTGATCCGCCCCGACGAGGGCGACGTCGAGCTGTTCGGCCGCGATCCCCTCCTCGAGGGAGCCCGGGCGCTCGACGGGGTGGCCGGCTTCGTCGAGGCGCCGCGCTTCTACCCGTACATGAGCGGACGCCGCAACCTCGATCTGCTCGCCGCCTTCGACGGGTCGGGGGCGGCCGGACGGATCGAGGAGTCGCTGCGGGTCGTCGACCTCGACCAGCGGGGCGGCGACAAGGTCGGCGGCTACTCGCACGGCATGCGCCAGAGGCTGGGGATCGCCGCGGCCCTGCTGCGCGGGCCGCGGCTGCTCCTGCTCGACGAGCCGGCGACCGGTCTCGACCCGGCCGGGATGCGCGACATGCGCGCGCTGATCCGGCGGCTGGCCGGCGAGGGCATCACGGTGATGCTGTCGAGCCACCAGCTCGCCGAGGTCGAGGAGCTGTGCAACCGGGTGGCCATCATCCGCGCCGGCCGCGTCGCCTACGAGGGCGACCTGGCCGAACTCAAGCGGTCGTCGGCCACCGAATACCGCCTGCGGACGACCGACGACGAGAAGGCCGTGCGCGTCAGCCGGGCGCAGCCGGGGATCGTCGAGGTGCGGCACGGCGAGGACGACCTCCGCGTGCGGGCCGAGGAGCCGGCGATCGCCGAGCTGACGATCGCCCTGGCCGAGGCCGGGATCGGGCTGAAGCTGCTGACGAGCGAGCAGGCGACGCTCGAGGACCTCTTCTTCCGCCTGACCGAAGGGGACGCCGTGCCCGAGGAGGCCGTCGCGTGAGCAGCCCGGGGACGCTCACCGTCTACCGCTGGGAGATGCTGAAGCTCCGCGCCCAGAAGCGCAGCTACCTCGGCCTGGGCATCGTCACCGCGGTTCCCCTGATCTTCGTCGTCTCGTTGAGCCTGCGCAACGGCGGCCCGAGCGACGTCCCCTTCGGCCGCTACGTCCATCAGTCGGGGCTCGCCGTACCGCTGGTGATCCTCGTCTTCGCCTCCGCCTTCCTGCTCCCGCTGGCGACCGCGCTGGTCGCCGGCGACATCGTCGCCGCCGAGGACCACAACGGCACGCTCAAGACGATCCTCACCCGGTCGCTGAACCGGGGGCAGGTCTTCAGCGGCAAGCTGCTGGCCGCCGTCACCTACGCCCTCATCGCCCTCCTCCTGATGGGGACGGTGGCCACCGTCGCCGGCTCGCTCGAATCGGGCTTCCACGGCCTGGTCACGCTGTCGGGGACGCACGTCTCGCCGATGAAGGCGCTCGGACTCGTCTACGCGAGCTTCGGCGTCTACTTTCTCCCGATCCTGGCGATCGTGGCCATCGGCGTGCTCCTGTCGACGACGACGCGCAACAGCGCCGGGGCGGTGGTCGGGACGGTGATGTTCGTCCTGATGCTGAACCTCGTCAACATCGTCCCCGGCCTCGAGTTCTTCCGCCCCTACCTCCTTCCGGCTCAGTTCGACGCGTGGATGGGCTTCCTCCGCGACCCGATCGACTGGTCGCCGATCATCCGGGCGGCCTGGGTCAGCGCGGTCTACGGGGTGCCGTGCGCCTTCGTCGCCTACCTGGTGTTCCTACGCCGTGACGTGACCGGCGGCTGAAGCGCCGCCGCTAGGTGCAGGTCCGGGTGTCGCCGCCGAATGGGGTGGGCCCACCGGGTCGTCAAGGTAGACGCCGGCGAGGCTGCCGGCGCCGTTGGTCTGGTTGGTCACGTGGTAGGCGAAGGAGAAGAGGTTCGCCGTTGCTCCCCCACCCCAATCACCGTTGCGCCTTGGTCGGCCGGGGGGATGCTCGCCCAGGCGATGCGCCGCCGGCCGAACGGCACGGGTCAGGTGGTTCGCCAGTCCACGGTGGTGACGTTTCCGCCCCGGATCGTGACCTCGGGCGTACGCACGGCGTCGTGCGTGAGCAGGGTGTAGCTGCCCTGGCGGAGGCCGGCGAAGACAGCCGCGTACATGATCTGGCCGTTGATCGGCCGCTCGAGGATGTGCTGGTGTTCTCGCTTGCCATCCTCGGCTCCGGTCGGGCAGATCTCGACCTGGAGATCGTGTTGGTCGGGGTCGGCGTGGACGACGAGGGCGCCGATCTCACCGCCGATGTCGAGGACGACGTGCTCGGGATGGGGCCGGGCGACCGGCTCTTCGGTCATCGTCGGATCAGCTCGGAACGTCGTGGTGGGCCGGCGTCGGCGTCGACGGCGGCGCCAGGGGCACGGCCGGAGCGTCCTTGGCGAGGGCGACCGCGGCCGGGGCCACGGTCGTGACGGCGACGGTCCTCGCGACGCCGGCGGAGCTCGCGATCAGCGACCGGCGGCTGAACCTACCGGGCTCCGGTCGGGCCCCGTCTTTACCCTCGGTCACCGCACAACCCTCCTGTTCGAACTGCTTTCGATACTTGCGTGTACGGCGGCTAATCTCCGGCAGATCAACGCGGCCACCGCCCGGCACGAGGCGCGGAGGCGGCCGGCGTTCCACCTATGGCCGGCTACTCCGCGACCCCGCTCGAGCAGAAGCTCGGCCTCCGACCCGGTCAGCGCGTCGCCGTGCTCGACGCCGCGTCGGGCTTCGCCCTCGCCGGCGTGAGGCCGTTTCGCCGGCTGGCGCCGGCGCTCGACCTGGTCGTCTGCTTCGTGCGGTGGGAGGCCGATCTCCGCCGTCGCCTGCCCCGGCTGGTCGCCGCGCTTGTGCCGACAGGGTCGCTGTGGATCGCCTGGCCGAAGCGGAGCTCGGGTGCCCCGACCGACGTCGGGGAGAACCTGCTGCGCGAGCTCATCCTCCCGTTGGGTCTCGTCGACAACAAGGTCTGCGCGATCGACGAGACGTGGTCGGGGCTGCGCTTCGTGGTGCGCTTGACGAACCGCGGCTAGGGTTGGACGGTGTCCTCGACGATCAGCTTGGCCGCGCTGGCCGGGTCGAGGCGGCGGGCGACGACGTCGTCGAGCGTGCGCTGGAAGTCGTCGTCCTCGGCGAGGCGGGCCTCGAGCGCCCGGCGGAGGCGGGCGGTGGCGAGGGTGAGGACCTCGGCCCGGAGGTTGCGGCGGCGACGCTCGCTGAGGGTGCCCTCGGCGTCGATCCAGGCCCGGTGCTCGTCGAGCTTCTCGATCAGGACGGAGACGCCGGCACCGGTGAGGGCCTGGGTCTTGACGATCGGCACCCGCCAGCCGTGCTGGGGAGCGAGCGAGAGGACGCCGCGGATCTCGCGGACCATCGTGTCGGCCAGCGGATGGTCTGACTTGTTGACGACGATCACGTCGGGGATCTCCATCACGCCGGCCTTGAGCGCCTGGATCGAGTCGCCGGAGCCGGGGATCAGGACGAGGACGACGGTGTCGGCGTGATCGATGATGTCGACCTCGGCCTGACCGACGCCGACCGTCTCGACGAAGACGTCGTCGTTGCCGGCGGCGTCCATCAGGAGAGAGGCCTGGAGGGCGGCCTCGGAGAGTCCGCCGAGGGCTCCGCGGGTGGCCATCGAGCGGATGAAGACGCCGGCGTCGAGGAAGTGGTCGGTCAGGCGGATGCGGTCGCCGAGGACGGCGCCGCCGCTGAAGGGCGAGGATGGGTCGATCGAGAGGACGGCGACCCGGCGTCCGGCGGCGCGCCGCTCGGCGACGATCGCCCCGATCAGCGTCGACTTGCCGCTGCCGGGTGGCCCGGTCATCCCGAAGATGGCCGCCCGGCCGGTGTGGGGGTAGACCTCGCGGACGAGACCCCAACCTTCCGGGTCGTCGTTCTGGACGAGGGTGATCCCCCGGGCGAGGGCGCGGCGGTCGCCGTGGAGGAGGCGTTGGGCGAGGGTGTCGGGCGACATCGGTCGCCAATCATCCCATCGGGTGCGCCCGGCAATGATTACGATAGGGTGGCGATGGAGCAGCAGCGGTCAGCCGTTCCCCCGCTGGAGGCGCCGGCCGTCACCGTTCACCGACCGCCCTCGCCGCTGCGGGGCGGGGTGCGCGAGCTCTGGCGATTCATGCGCGAGCACCGGATGCTCAACCGCCGCTACGGCATCCTCCTGGCCCGCCTGGCCTGGACGAAGCTGCGGCTGGGCGACCGCCTCGAACTCGACGGGATCGCCTTCATCTGCTCGGGCGTCCGCTTCGAGGTGGCGCCGGGAGCCAAGCTCGTGCTCGGGCGGTGGTCGTGGCTGGGCAACGACTGCAAGATCCGGGTGCACGACGGCGTGGCGGAGATCGGCGCGAAGAGCGTGCTCGGCCAGGAGTGCACGATCACCTGCTTTCGGCGGATCAAGATCGGCCGGGACTGCATCATCGCCGACAAGGTGATGATGCTCGACTTCGACCACGGAGTCGTCGACGTCGACCGGCCGATCCGCGAGCAGGGCATCTACAAGCGGCAGGTCGAGGTCGGCCACAACTGCTGGATCGGCTACGGGGCCTGCATCCTGCGGGGCGTCAAGGTCGGCGAGAACTGCGTGATCGGGACCAACTCGATCGTCACGCGGGATGTGCCCGACAACGCCGTGGTCGGCGGGGTGCCGGCCAAGGTGCTGCGGATGCGCCCGGCGCCCCGGACGATGCGCTACGAGTAGCGGCCGGCCGGTTCAGGCCGGGCGGTCGTGCTCGAGCAGGTACTCGAGGTAGACGGGGCGCAGCGCCTCCGCGAACTTGCCGTCGCCGGTCTTGAGGACGTCGACGAGGAGGCTCGAGGCGTGCTGGACGTCGGCCTCCATCCCGCCGACCTGGCCGGAGATGGCCCGGGCCTCGGGGATGGCCTCGAGCAGCTTCCAGAAGAATCGGACGTCGAGGCGGTGCTTGGCGACGTCGACCGCGCGGTCGTGGAGTTCGTTGGCGGAGAGCCGGTCGAGTTCTTCGAAGGTGGCCATGCCGGGCGAAGAGTAGTCGGGGACGGCGGGTCGGTGGGCGCGGGTCGGGCAACGGGGCGCAACGGCTGGTCGAGCGGTCTCAGGATGGGCCGGGCGCGGCGCTGGCGCGGGTCCGTGACGACGCGCTCACACGATTCGGCCGGAGGGATGGTCTTATGGAGCCGGGAGGGAAGGCGAGCGTGGCGGCGTCTGCGACTTCGTGTCGTCGGGATTCAAACAACGAGCCGTCCACGACGGTCACCTTCAGTGCCGACGTCGACGACACGCCGAACGTGATCGGCTGCTCGGGTCCGATGCCTGAATGGCGTGGTCGCCCGTCGCCGCCCTCAGTGCTCTGCTCAAGCCTTGACGCCGCCGCTCGCGGGGCGGACCGCACGGCCGACCCGCCGCTCGAGATTGGCCCGGACGTTGGGCCAGTCGCGGTCGAGCACGGAGTAGTAGGCGGAGCTGCGCCGGCGACCGTCGTCGAGCAGCTTCAGGTCGCGCAGGACGCCCTCGAAGGCGGCGGGCAGAGCCTCGAGGGCTCGGCGGGAGCGCCGGTTGGCCTCGTCGGTCTCGAACTCGACGCGTTGACAGCCGAGCTTCTCGAAGGCGTAGCCGAGCTGGAGCAGCTTCGCCTCGGCGTTGGCGCCGGTGCCCCAGGCCGCGGGCGTCAACCACGTCCAGCCGATTTCGAGGCCGCGGTGCTGCGGTCGCAGGGTGCAGAAGCAGGTACTCCCGAGCGGACGGCCGGTCACGGCGTCGAGCGTGGCGAACCGCGCCTGACGGCCGTCGGCCGCCGACCGGAGCGCCCGGTCGAGCCAGTCGTCGAAGTGCGGGCGGTCGATGGCCGGGTTGAACGGCCACCATTCCCAGATCTCAGTCGGCTGGGCGGCCTCGAACAGGCCGTCGGCGTGACTCGGAGCCAGCGGCTCGAGGACGACGATTCGGCCCTCGAGGCGCGGCGAGAGGTCCTCCCACATGGTCTAGCCCCGGGCCAGGCGGACGTGGGCGGTCAGCTTCGTCCCGAACCCGACGACGGCGACCGACAAGGCGCTCGCCCGGCCCGGGATGCGGCCGACGAAGCCGGCGGCGCCGTGCCGCAGGGTGAGCCGGTGCGTAAGGGTGCGGTGGCCGGCGAACGCCAGCCGGACGATGACGCGGCCAGCTCGGCGCGGCCGTGTCGCGACGTCGAGCGCGAGGGCGCCGTGGGGGCGACGCTGCAAGGTCAGGCGCAACCGCACGCCGCCGCGACCGCGGGCCGCCGGCAGCGTGAGCCGCCCGGTCGGCCCGGAGGGAAGGATCGCCTCGACGGGGACCGAGTTGCCGGCCACTGTCTGTCCGCTCGTCGGGCCGGGCGGGCGGCCGCCCACCGCCACATCGAACGGCGCGCTCGCCGTGGCTGATCGGTGACCGGCGGCGTCGACCGCGTACGCCTCGAGCGCGTAGTGACCGCTCCCGGGTACGGCGGCGGTGAAGGAGACGGTGCCCGCGCCGGCCGGAACCGGCACGACGTTCGCCGGCTGGCACGAACCCGAGCAGACCATCCAGTCCAGAGCGGTGATCGGCACGCCGCCGGACGCTACCCGAGCGGTGACGCTGGCCGACGTCTGCGCGGTCACCCCGGCCGGCACGCCGGTCAGCACCGGTGCCGGCGGTGCTCGATTGGCGACCATGACGTCGACCGTCGATGTCGCGGTGTTCTGGGCGGGATCGGTGGCGACCAGGGTGAGGCGGTCGACGCCATCGGGAAGTCGGGTGGTGTCGACTACGAGGGGGACCGCGTTCGCCTGGGGGCAGGGGACGGTGTAGGTGTAGTCGCAGGGTTGGGTTGCGCTGGCTAGGACGATTCCGGTCGAGGTCGTGACCGCGAGCCGCCTGATCCCAACCGGGTCGGAGCTGGAGATGGTGGCCGGGAGTGTCCCGGAATGCCAGCCAGCCTGACTCGACAGCACACTGGCGGCCGGATTTGACGGTGGAGTCGAGGCAAAAAGTGTAATGACTGCGCTGTCAAGGTCCGCTCGCACGTTGTGCGCCGAGAGCCCAGTGCTGCATCCAGCAGCTACGCAGGTCAGACCGATCGACAAAGAGGTGCTCCGGAGTCCAGTCAGGCGCAGTGTGCCGACCGCCTCGCACTGAGTTTCCACAGCAGCATCGATCGTGCAGTTCTGGCCAGGCAGCGGCGCACCTTCGTCCGAGATGAACAGTTGCCACGTGTCGTCGTTCCGCTTATATAGATCGCGTTGCAACTCGGCGGCAATGATCGTCGTTCGGTTTGGTGCTGAGAAGGTCCACCCCGCTGTCGAGTTCTGGGGAGCTAGGCTCGTCAGGGCAAGCACGTCGGCGACCGCTAGTCCGGACGTCGTAGGCCACGGGCCTCCCTCAACTGGACCTTGGACGCCATCGCAGTGGCTCTCGATCTGAAGATAACTTAGAGAGGTGCTGGACGGAGCCCATGAGTGGTTCGCCCCGCCTGGGGCACCGGAGCACGCTTCCACTTGGAACGTACCAGACCTCGCTTTGGAAGCAAGGCCCAGCATTACAAGCACGATGGCCCCGCTAACCGCAGCCACTCGACGGGCATACGCCGCGAGTCCTAGTGTCGTGAGTCATTAGTTTGGGCCTGGTTTGTGGTATAGTTTGGGTATGCCACGGGGGCCTGCTGCGGTGTCGATCGACCTGACGGATGGGGAGCGCAAGACGCTTGTGGGGTGGACGCG
>JBPCNA010000045.1:0-5685 GCA_051001735.1 Solirubrobacteraceae bacterium | reverse complement strand
CGGTCCAGCCGCTTCCGGCGCCGGCGGGGAAACGTAGCCTTCGGCCGGGCGCCGCGCGGGCGCACGCGGCCGCTCAGCTGAGCGGCCGCCGCCGGCCCCCCCTCCCCAGGGGTTCGCCCGCGCGCGCTATGCTCGCCTGGCAGAGTCGCCCGGCGGACCTCTTCCCCTCCTCCACCGCGACGACCGATCCGGAGGGGACACGGCGGCGCTGGTCGCGCCGCCCGAGGGGGACTCGATGGCAGGAACACGCAAGAAGGTCGACGTATCGCGCCAGGAGCCGCGGGCGCCCGAGACGCCGACCGAGCGGCGGGCCCGTCAAGCCGCCCAACTCGCCGACCAGCAGGCCCAGCTCCGCCGCGAGGCCGAGGAGCGGCGCGTCGCGAAGCGCCGCCGCGAAGCCGCGGCCGAGACCGGGGGCGATTCCTAGGCGGCCGCCCCCGGTGCTCGCCGGGCGGCCGCTCCCACCCGAGAAGCTCCACAGATGGACTCAGCTCGGACAGCCGCCAAATGTCCGCAGCCGGGCCCGGTAGCGGTCCATGTCGGCGCGCTTCCAGTCGTCGTGGGTCTGCGTGCGCAGGGCCGCGACGTCCTCGTGGTGGAAGGGGCTCGAGAGGCTCTCGTTGTGGCCGATCACGTTGTCTATGTGAATCCCGAAGCGGCATCGCAGCCAGCGGGTCAGTTCGAGGCTCGCCCGCAGCTGGCGGGGGCGGGCGAGGATCTCGCCGTCGCTGTTGCCGACGTTCTCGATCCCGATCGCCGTCCAGTTGAGACCGACGGTGTGCCGGCACATGATCGACGTCGACACCAGCTGGTGGATCGTCCCGTCCGTGCCGACCACGAAGTGGGCGCACGTGCCCGGCAACTCGTGCAGCTCGCTGTCGGGAACGTCCGCCGCGAAGGTGTTGAACGCCGAGCTGAACGTCGACGACCCCGTGTAGTGCTCGACGATCACCTGGGGGTGCATCAGGCGGTAGGTGTGGAGGTGGTAGTGACGCGTCGCGTAGGCCACCATCTCTGCCTTTCGGCGCGCTCCGAAGGGGATCGGATCGGCCACGATCGGCGGCTTCGACGGCAGCGGAGCGGCGGCGCGGGCGGCGGGGCGTGCAGCGGGGCGTGCGGCGGGCCGGGTGGAGATGGTCGTGGCGACGCGCTTGACGGTCACCGCCGCCGGAGCGCCGCAGCCGAGCAGCGCGCCGGCCAACAGGAGCGAGCTCGCCGTCCGGCGGATTCGCGCGGTCGCCATCGATGCAGTATGGGCCACCGGCGCCCAGTTGATCGCCGGACGGGCCGGGCGCTAAGCTTGTGGCTCGGACGGGGCGGCGACGGTGGTGCGCCGGGTCGGACGTCGGGTGCACGTTGTGCCGACGCCAGGATTCCCATGCCGCCCAGCTTCGACATCGAGACGGTCCAGACGAACGGGACGCTCCGCTTGGTGCTGGTCGGCGAGCTCGACATCGCGACGGCGCCGTTGCTCGAGGCGGCTGTCGAGCAGGCCGAGGAGACCGACGGCCTGGCGATCCTGCTCGATCTGACCCGCGTGCCGTTCATCGACTCCTCAGGCCTCCGGGCCCTGCTGCGGGCCTCCAGCCGATCGAGCAACGACGGCGGTCGCCTCCGAATCAGCAACCCGAGCCCCCAGGCTCGGCGCCTCTTCGAGCTCTCGGGCGCCGCCGAGCGCCTTCCGCTCGTCGACTGACGGCCTTCAGCCCGGGCTCACCCGAAGCGCCCGGACAGCAGTTGATCGCCCAGGTCGCGAGCCGCCGCGATCGCCGGGCACCACGCCGCCTCGCGGCGCGCGTCAGGCCTGACGCGACTGCGGCGCCGCGGCGCCCGCCACCGGCCCGGGCGCGGGCGGCGCGGTCAGAACTTCCACTCGCCTGACAGCTGGCGACGAAGCTTCTCGAGCTCGCGCACCCGGGCGGAAGGCTGGTCGCGGTCGGCCTCCATCAGCGCGGCGATCTGGCGATCGACGGCCAGCATCTGGCGGGCGAGCTCGCGCGCCACCGACATCAGGAACCGCGTCGCCCAGGGCTCACCCGACGCCAGGGCGGACTCGAAGTCCGCGCGCGGCAGCTCCCAGAGCTCGGCCTGGCTGCCGGCGACCACGCTGCGGGTACGGCGGGTGTCGGCGAGGAGGGCGAACTCGCCGACGAAGGTTCCGGGGCCGATCGTCGCGAGCTCGTGATCGCCGTCGGTTCCGGGCACGCGGATCTCGACCTCACCGCTGACGAGCACGTAGACCGAGGCGCCGGGGTCGCCCTGGCGGAACAGCACCTCGCCCGGAGCGAGCGAACGGATCAGGAGATGCGGTGCGGCGGCGGCCGCCTCCTCGTCGGTCAAGTCGGCCAGGCAGGGCACGGCGCGGGTGGCGGCGGCATGCGGGTGCTCGGTCACGGCGTCAGATCCCCCGCAGAACGGTCGCCTTGGCGACTCGGCCGAGCGCGACGATGTAGGCGGCGGTACGCCAGCTGATGTCCCGCGCGGCGACGAGATCGCGGACCGTCCGGTAGCTGGTGGTCATGACCGTGCTCAGGCGCTCGTTGACCTCGGCCTCGCTCCAGCGGAAACTCTGGACGTTCTGCGCCCACTCGAAGTAGCTGACGGTCACCCCACCGGCGTTGGCGAGGATGTCCGGGATCACGGGAATCCTCCGCGCGGCGAGAATCTCCTCGGCCTCGGGCACGGTCGGCGCGTTGGCTCCCTCGACGACCACCCCCACTCGCATCTCCCGGGCCACGTCGGCGGTCACCGCGCCGCCGAGGGCCGCCGGGATGAGCACGTCGGCCTCGGCGGTCAGCACGTCGTGATGGCTGACGTGGCTGACGCCGTCCGCCTCGTACTCCGAGAGGGGGCGCCGCGTCTTGGCGAACTCGCCGAAGAGCGTCCGAACGTCGAGCCCGGCCGGGCAGACGAGGCCACCCGTCGCATCGCTCACCGCGAGGATCCTGGCGCCCTGCTCGGCGGCCAGCAGGGCGGCGTAGGAGCCGACGTTGCCGAAGCCCTGGACCGCGAGCGTCGCGCCGGCGAGCGACTTGCCGACATCGGCCAGGTATGACCCGGTGATCGCGATCACGCCGCGTCCGGTCGCCGCCTCCCGCCCCTCGCTCCCGAGGAGCTCGAGCGGCTTGCCGGTGACCACGGCCGGCGAGTAGCCGTTGGCCCGCGAGTACTCGTCCATGATCCAGGCCATCACCTGGGCGTTGGTGTTGACATCAGGCGCCGGGATGTCGCGCTGCGGGCCGATGTTCGAGCCGATCCGCTGGATCAGCTTCCGCGTCAGGCGCTCGAGCTCGGCCGGGGAGAGCAGCTTCGGATCGCAGCCGATCCCGCCCTTCGCGCCGCCGAAGGGAACGTTGACCAGCGCCGTCTTCCAGGTCATCAGCGAAGCGAGCGCCCGAACGTCGTCGGCATCGACGGTCGGGTGAAAGCGAAGCCCGCCCTTCATCGGGCCGCGGGCCGAGTTGTGCTGGGTGCGGTAGCCGGTGAAGACGGCGAGCTCGCCGTTGTCGAGCTCGATCGGCAGCGTCACCACGTGCTCGGCCTCGGCCGAGAGGAGCAGGCGCTCGACGTGCGACCCGAGATCCATCACCTCGGACGCCCGGCGGATGAACCCGTTGGTGGCCTCGAGGGCGGTCATCGAGCGAGAGCCCGCGTCACACGCCGGAGCATCGCAGAAGCCGGGCCATAACGCCGAGCCAATCACCCGGGCCGCGGGCCGGCCGGCGATCCCGGGTCTCGGCGCGATCGCGGCGGCGGCGCACGGTCGGGCCGCGCTCAGCCGCGGCGGGGCTCGAGGATCACCAGCGGAATCGCCCGATCGGTCCGCTCCTGGTAGCCCCGATAGCCGGGGTAGGTCTCGACGGCCTTGGGCCAGAGACGGGCGCGCTCGGCCGGGGCGGCCACCCGGGCGCGGACAGCTCGACGGTCGCGGCCGACCTGGACGCTGACGTCGGGATGAGCGAGCAGGTTGTGGAACCACGCCGGATGGCGAGGATGGCCGCCCTTCGAGGCGACGATCACGACATCGTCGCCGTCGTCGACGTAGACGAGGGGCGTGGTCCGCCAGCGGTCAGACTTCGCGCCCTGGTGATCGAGCAGCAGCATCGGCGGGAAGCCAGGGACCCGGTGCCCGATGACGCCACCGGTCAGCCGATAGGCCGCCATGTGGCCGGCGGCGACCCGATTGAGCACCGGCCAGGCGCGGTCGACGACGCTCATGCGGTCCATCCCGACATCATCGCGCGATTGCGCCGGCCGCGAGTCCCGGCGGCGACCCGAAAGCCGGGTAGGCTGGGATCGACATGACGACGACCGACCCGCCGCCATCGCCCGAGGCGCCGCTCGGCGGACGGTGCCTCTGCGCCGGGGTCCGCTTCGAGGTCAGCGCGCCGTTCGTGATGGCCGCCTATTGCCACTGCACGCACTGCCAGCGCCGCACCGGCACCGCGGTCTCCGCCAGCGCGCGGGTCCCGCGCAGCGGCTTCCGCCTGCTGACGGGCGCGGATCTGCTCGAGAGCTACCAGCCGACTCCCGAGAGCAACCCCAAGGTGTTCTGCCGCCGGTGCGGGTCGCATCTCTTCAGCGGCGATCCCTTCGGCGGTGAGCTCGTAGCGATCCGCTTGGGCGTGCTCGACGGCGACCCGGGCATCCGACCCGAGTTTCGCCAGTGGGTCGACTCGGCGGCCTTCTGGGAGCCGATCCCCGACGACGGGCTCCCCCGCCACAGCGGGTCCGGGTCGACCTGACCGACGCGATCCTCGAGCCCAGGCGCCGGGCGCCTGCGCTGTTCGATATGGGTTGGGACGACGGTCGGAGTCGGGTGAGCTCCGCCTTCGGGGACTGGCGGGTGGTGGATCGCGACCAGCGGGCGTTCCTGCGGTTCGGATTGCGGATCGCCCCGGAGACCTGCGATCGCGTCGCCATCCTCACAGGCGTCCGTGACCGTCGAGGTAGCGCAGAATATCCCCGGCGGCAGCCGCGAGGGCGGCGTCGATCACCGCAGTCCGCTCTGCGTCACCCATGCCGTCGTAGAGGTCGGGTGCCTCGATCGGCCAGTGCCGGTCTGGCGTATCGGCCGCCAACCAGAACCAGCCGGGATCGGTGAAGACCGGCTCGCCGTCTGGCCCATCGAGTACCCCGGCGGCTTCCCAGTAGAGAAGCGCCACGATCCGGCCCTCATCGGTCGCGTAGTAGACGGAGCCTGCCTGACCCCAGCCGAAGCGCTCGCTCACGCCGCGCCGGAGCCTTCGACATCGACGGCGTGGCCGGCTATCGGCGGGAGATCGGCCATCTCGCCGGTCAGCGATCCTGCTTGGTGCTCGGAGCGCGGGTACGCATAGCCGGCCAAGGTCCGGTCTCTGAGACTACGCCAGATACAAGGCGCAGCGCGGTCAGAGACCGTGGGTACTGATACCCCCCTGATGCCCGCTCAGCCCTCATGACCGCGCTGGCCCACGAAAAAAGACCCTGCTTTGCAGGGCCTTTCTCAATTCCACCGTCCCGCCGTGTCGGGTCGCGGCGAGCTCGAGCAGTTCGAGGACCGACGCGACAGCGAGGCAGTGCGTGTCGCCGCCTACGCCGGCATCCGCCTCGGAGAACTGCTCGCGTTGCGCTGGCGCGACGTCGACTGGACCGGCTCGGCCCTCACGATCAGCCGGTCGCTGTCCTCCGGCGTCGAGGGGACGA
>JBPCNA010000044.1:0-18307 GCA_051001735.1 Solirubrobacteraceae bacterium | reverse complement strand
CCATCAGCCTTCGCTGGTACCGACGGACGGGCGCCACAGTTATCGCACGAGGTATGGGCAGCGATGCAGCTGCAGCGTTTCTCGGGCACTCCTCAACGGCCATCACCGAGGGCCACTACATTGCGCGGGACCGGAGCGTCGATCCAACGCCGGCTGCGTACTTGCAGCGGACTCTCCGCCCGGTTCAGCCCGATGGGGCGTTGCTGGGCCAACCCTCCGCGGCCGGCGAGGACGCAATTCTCGCCGCAGTCGACCGCGAAGGCGACGACGACGTGGTCGCTACTCAGCAGCCAGGAGGTTCTGCCCTTGTAGCGCTGTGATGTTGAGGCACGACACGGGTCGACGCAGCACACACCCAATCCGAGTTCGAACACGTCCGAGGAGCGGAATCAGATCTCCCGAAACGGATCGAGACTCTCCGGTCCCGCCGATTCGGCGGGACCGGCGCGACCTAGTTCACCTAACAGTTGCGATGCAACATCTGCCACAACAATTGCGGCGCTCAGGTCACTGCCTGAGTCGAGAGTGGTAACTCTCCAAGATCGTGAGACTGCTCGACGGGCTACGGCCTCCTGGGTGACGAGCAGCGCCGCCTGGCGGCCTGTTCGACAGGAAACTTCCTGCGGCTGTCCCGAATCGGGACAGCCGTGAGGACCTGCGGCTTCATCGGGTGCGGCTTTGAACTGGTCGGCCTTCATTCGTCGGGTCGCGTCCTCATGGACAGGCGCCACGGTGATCGAGCGGACTCGGAGATTCATGTACTCGAGTGTCTTCAGCCAAGGCACCAAAACTCGCCCGTCCCAGGTGCGCCCGTCCCGGAAGTGCTGGGACGGGCGCGGGATCTTAGCGCGCGTTTGTGCAGGTCACAGGCTGGTCCGCTGCGCCCGTCCAAAAGTCGAGAACGATTCGAAGGAACGGCTTCGAGATGCTACTTGATGCCTTCGTCAGCCGTTCGGGGTCGTCGCGAGGAGCCCTGGCACTGCTTCCCGACCGCGTCGCCCGTCCCGTGCAAGTCACTGAGGCTACTCGCGGTCTGTACTGGTTCGATCGGGCCAGGTCTCATCGGAGATGTTGACCCCGAAGACAGTGGCGTCGTTTACGAGCGGGACACGTGTGTCGGTGTCTCCATGACTTGGATCTCGTCGCCCGCCGTAGAGCAGGTCGTCTGGGGTGCCTGTGCCGGCGTGGGGCCACCCGACGGTCCTGGTGGGCGGCGGCACGCCGTTCTTCACAGCCCTGGACAACTGGGTGAACCTGAACCTGGTGGAGACCCGGACATTTCCCGACGGCGTGCTCCTGACCAGGTACGAGACCAGGCGCTGAATACCCGACCTCGGATCGGCGCCGGCTCGGGCCACCCAAGGATCTCGTGGCCGTTAGGGATCAGTTGTGGGAAGTGGCCTCGACGCTCCGGCCGGCGGCAACCGGGCGCGACCGGTGCTCTGCCGCGTAGGGATCGGGTCACCGCTGGGCGGTGCCTTCGGACGTCGGGGCCGGGGCGCCCGTAGATCTCGAGGCCCAGCGACCGCACCCCGCTGTAGTAGGAGAAGTACCAGCAGGTCGCCGTCGGTGCCGCCTGGTATTCGGGTGCTCCAACACGGCGCGCCAGGCCCGAGTTTCGCCCGTCGGCGCCCACGACGACACGGGCCCGCTCTTAGATGCGCGCCCCGCTGCGGAGGTCCCGGCCGATGATGCCCGTGACGCGCCCGCCGTCCCACGCACAGTCGTCGACGACGAAGCGATCGCGCAGCTCCGCTCCCGCGTCGACCGCCGCCTCGACGAGCAACCCGTCGAGTTGGCTGCGGCGCGGCCCAACTCCGAGCGGCACGCCATCGGCGACCAAGTCATGGCCGCTCAGCGTGCCGTCGCCGAAGTCCGTCGTGATCGACGTGACGGGCGGGCAGTTCGTCGCGAGGACCTGGTCGAGCAAGCCCCAACCTGCCAGGCGCTGCGGACCGTGCTGGTGGACGAAATGCCCGTGTGGGATGTCGCTCGGCAGCGCGGCCCGGTCGACGAGCAGCACCTTCGCACCGGCGCGCGCGAGCAACATCGCCGTCGGCGCTCCACCACACCGACCCCCGATCACGATGACGTCGTACATGCCGCAACCCTCGGATTCCCCGCAACTGTCGCTCCGGAGAATGCCACGACGCCTTCGGCGGCCGCGCCCCACCTCCAAGCGGACCGCGATCCTACCGCGCTCCACCGAGTTCATAGCCGAACGTCGCGATCGGCTCCGCAATCTCATCACACGACGAGATGAGCTGATCGGCGAGACCGAGGAACGACCCGGTCTACGACGGCTCGCCGGCTCGGTCACCGCCAACCCCACACTGATCTGCGTCGTCCCGACGGTGCTCCGCTCCCGGGGGTTTCGCCGGTTGGGACCACGCCGGCACCGAGTACTCCAACCCCCACGGACCCAGGCTCTCGTCGAGAGCCCCACCGCGAGCGCGGAACGCTCGCCGCCGTAGCGCACGCCGCCTCGGTTCAGCCCAGCCGGGTCCCGCTGGACGTTCGATTCCTGGACGGCCGCGCCATATTGCGCCGCCGCCGGTCAATGCAGCTACGCCGTGGTCGCCACGTTGGCGGCGCGCGATACTTGTCCGATGACCGTCGCCTTGGTGCTCATCGCGCTCGTCTTCGGTGGGATCTTCGTGACGCTCATCGTCGTGATGCTCCGTACTTCAGCCACGCTGCGGCGGACGGGATACCGGCGTCCTGAATCGACGACGCTGACGGGGTCACCATTGCGTTGGATCGAATGGCTCATCTCGCGTAAGTAGCTACACGGTCCCGATCGGCGGAGCGGAGCCCGTCCTCCGAGGCTTGCGGGTTACGCTCGGAGTGTGGCGCGATCGAGAATCATCGTGGATGAGCGAGACCCGCGAGAGTGGCCTTCGCTGGTCGAGGCGGAGGCCGAAGCGAGTCGCCGAAACAGAGGCGAGCCCCAGCAGGGGACGTTCGATCTCCGAGGTCAGCGGTTCTGGGTGGCAGTGGACAGCCGGAACGGCGCGTGGCATGTGGAGGCACAACGCGACAAGGGTTCGGTCCGCGGCGCGATCGGGGAGTTCTTCAGCGACCTGCTGCTCCCATGAGACCTGTGCGTAGACCGTGATGGCCCGGGGCCAAGCCGTCCCGGTGGCCGTTCGATTCTGGGACGTGCGCGGACGCCGGCGTCGGGCTCCCCGCGAGATCACGACCGCTTGGGGCCGCCGGTCCGGCCTCCACCGTGGTCAGCGCACGCGGCCCGGGGCTGGACGCCGTGTGGACACCGAACGAAGCCCGCCGCACTCCCGCACCACCCGCAGCCGTGCGCGACGTAAATTTGGCTCCAGGAAGCCGAAAACAGCGGCCTGGCACCGACTTGCACCGAGCCGGTGGCCAGGGCTCCCGGGGATCCATGCCCGCGACCAGCGCGTTGAACTGGGCACCCGAAGCCTCGCCCGCGAGGCCGAGCGATCGGGCGCCTCGGCCGAGCTACTCGCCCGGCCCGAGTAGTAGTTGTCGCGGCGGCCCTGCGCGACCTGCTCCTCGTAGTAGCGGTGCTGCCCGGCCGCGATCTTCCCAATCGACTCACGAGAATCCGTCAGGTCTAAGCACACGGGTCGTCCGCCCGACCGCGGGTGCGCGACTCGGTAGCCGGGGGCCCGGTCGCCTGCAAGCCGTGGAGCCGCGCGTACAGGCCCCCGCTGGCCACCAGTTCCTCGTGTGTGCCGTGCTCGATCACGCGGCCCGCGTCGAGCACGAGCAGGACGTCGGCGCGCTGGACGGTTGACAGCCGATGGGCGATGACC
Source organism: Solirubrobacteraceae bacterium (assembly GCA_051001735.1). GTDB lineage: Bacteria > Actinomycetota > Thermoleophilia > Solirubrobacterales > Solirubrobacteraceae > Palsa-513. Next base: position 14,510 of record JBPCNA010000044.1, on the reverse strand, counting down.
ACGGCGGTGCGGCCCCGCATCAGTCGGCTCAAGCCCTCTTGAACGATTTGCTCGGAGGCGCTGTCGAGATGGGACGTGGCCTCGTCCAGGATCAGCACCCGAGGATCGGTGATCATTGTGCGGGCGATCGCCACCCGCTGCTTCTCGCCGCCGCTCAGGCGGTGGCCCCGCTCGCCCACGACCGTGTCGTAGCCGTCCGGAAGTCGCGCCACGACCTCTTCGAGGTGGGCGTCGCGTACCGCTTCAGCCAGCTCCTGCTCTGATGCTTCCGGGCGCCCGTAGCGGAGGTTCTCACGCAGCGAGGCGTGGAACAGGAACGTATCCTGCGAAACGAGGCCGATCGACCGGCTGATGCTCGCGAGGGTCAGATCACGCACATCGTGGCCGTCGATCACCACCCGCCCGGAGTCGGGGTCGAAAAGCCGTGCGATCAGCGCTCCGATCGTCGTCTTTCCGGCGCCGCTCGGTCCGACCAGCGCGACGAGCTGGCCTGGCTCTGCCTCGAAACTCACATTCTGTACCGCGGGGACCCGCTGGCCCGGATAGGAGAACGTGACCTGGTCAACCCGCAGCGAGCCACGCACGGCGTCGAGGGTGAGGGCGTCGGGCCGCTCGACGACCTCCGGGTGAGTATCGAGCGTCTCGAAGATCCGCTGCCATACGGCCACCGAGCCGAGCGCGCTGGCCACGGACGCCGCGGTTCCCTGCAGCGCCGACGCCAGTCGGCCGACGACGAGCGTCGAGAACACGAGGACGGTGCCGACCGATGCGTCGTGGTGGGCCACCAGAAAGCCGCCGGCGAGGAGCAGCACCACGGGGGCGAGCGTGCTGATGAGCGAGATCCCCGCCGCGAACCAGTTAGCGGTCATGGCAGCGGCGATCTCCCGCCCCCGCATGTCGGCGTTCAGAGTCGCGAATCGGTCGCGCTCGGTCTCTTGGCGGCCGAAGACGCGAACGAGCAGCATCCCTGACAACCCGAGGGTCTCCTGGAGGTAGGCCGTCATCGCCGCGAGCTGCTCCTGCACCGCTCGGCGGGCCCCGGATATCCGCGCTCCCGCGCGACGCGTCGGGAGCAGGATGAGCGGGAGTATGACGAGGGCAACCAGAGTCAGGCGCCAGTCCAGCACGACCATCAGGACAAGCGTCACCGCCCCGGTCAGCAACGTCTGGGCGAGCGCCAGCATCGTCGTCGAGAGGATGTTGTCGACCCCGCCGATGTCGCCGAGCATGCGCGACAGCAGGTCACCGGCGCGATTGCGCGTGTAGAAGGCGGAGCCGTGGCTGATGAGATGATTGAACACCTGCTCGCGTAGATCGAAGACGATCCCCTCGCTGATCGAGGCGACACGGTAGGCCACCGCAGCCCCGGCCAAGGCAGCGACGACCGCGGAGCCGAGCGCCGCGCCGATCGGGACGAGCAGGCTCGAGAAGTGCACCGCACGCCGTGTGAGCTGATCGATCAGCTCCTTGGCCGCCAGCAGGGGGACGACCGCGACCGCCGCTTGGAGCACCGAGAGTACGAGCGCGCCCGAGAGGGCACGCCGGTAGGGGCGGAGGTGGCGCAGGATCCGTCCGATCAGTGATCGGTGCTCAGCGCTCAGCAGCCTCATCCGCGGGACCTCGCGCCAAGCGCGCTACGGTTGCACGCATGCCGCTTGATCGATCCGGCCGTCCGGGGCTGGCCGAGGCGCTCGGCTTCCTGCGCCGCCTCCGCGAGGATCCGGCTCTGGCGGCGCGCGCCGAGGAGCTCGATCCCGACGACGGCCTGGGCCCGGTCCTGGCGCTCGCCGCCGCCGCAGGGTTCGCGGTGTCCGCCGAGGACCTGCGTCGCGCCCATCGGGTCGACTGGCATCTGCGCCGTGCTCGCTATTCCTGAGCGAGCGCAGCAAGCACCGTGGCCGTGGTGAAGACCGCGAGATCGTCCACGTAGTTGGACGTGGTGTCCGGCGCGGCGGATGGGTCGTCCTGATCGGGGGCGGGGATCCGCAGCTGCGCTGAAGGCTCCCAGCTCCCGTCCGTGCGCTGCTCCGACAACAGCCAGCCCACCGCCCGCCCCCGCGCGCCCCGCCGTGGCGCGCCGCCGACCGCCAGTGCGTCTAGCGCGAGCGCCGTGGCGAACGGGGAGGGACCGCCGTGCGCGACGGAGTGCGCTGCGCCATCCGGGCCGATCCGGGAGGCCGCCCAGCGCAGCGCTCGGGCCACGCTCGGGCGGTCGCCAGGCGCTGACAGCGCTTCCACGACCCGTGCCGTCGCATACTCGTCGTCGTGCCACCAGTACCCGCTCCACGAACCGTCCTCGCACTGCGCCCGCCGAAGGAACTCGAGCGGCGCCGGACCAAGGTCGAGCGCGGCCGCGGCCGCAGTGACGCACACGTGCGTGCCGCACCAGCCGTCGTAGGGCCCGGGCAGGCGCGTGAAGTCGGCGAGAGCCGGTGCTGCCGCGGCAGGATAGGTCGCGACGCCTCCGTCGGGGCCGATCTGGCCGGTCACGAAGGCACGTGCCTCGCGGAGGTGGGCGCCGTCGCCAAGCCCGAGCCCGGCCGCGAGACGCAGCACCCACGTGGTCGTGTCAGCGTCGCCCGGGATCATCATGTTGTAGCCCCAGCCGCCGCGATTCCGGCGGGCGAGCAACAGACGCATTCCGGTAGCGGCGGCATCACGCGCGTGCGGGTCGTCGAGGCCGACAACCGCAGTGGCGACATATGCTGTGACCCATTCGTCGCTGCGGTAGCCCGTGACGCCCTGATCTACCCCAAGCGGTCGCGCCCGGTGCACAAAATCGAGCCACCAGCCGGCCTGGTTGCGTCGGCCGAGCAGGTAGGCCAGTGCGGCTGCGATCGCCTCCGCAACCGAGGCCGCCGGCCGACGCTCGGGCTTGACTGCGACGACGGGCTCGGCGCCCAGCAGATCGCGGGCCACGTGCCCGGCGCCGAAGTACGCCTTGGCGATCGGCGGCTCGGTGGATCCGACGGCGATCTTGACGTGGCTCAGTCGGCGCTCGACCACGCCCAGCGCGTGTGCGGGCAGCGACACGCCGGCGGCGATCAGCGCGTCCGGCCACGCTGCCGGATCCGCAGGGGTGTTGATCCCCGGCCAGCTCAAGAGCCCCTGCGTCTTCTCGTCAGAGCTCAGTCCGGCATCCACGAGGCGAATGAGGAGCGGCTCCCACCGCGGGTCAGTCGCCCAACGCTGGTCGAAGCCGCACTCCAGCCCAAGTCGCGGAAGCAGATCCCCGACCACGTCCAGGCACAGTACGAGCCAGTCGCCGCAGTCCAGGAGCAGGCCGGCGGCGGCGATCGCACGATCGGCATCACCGGGCCAGCCGGCGGCGGTGAGATAGTCGCCGAGCGCCCAGAGTGGCACGCCGCTCACGTGGATCCGTAACGCCCGGGTGGAACGACCGAGCATCAGTCCGAGGTGGCTGATCCACGCCCCATCTGGACACGCGGTGACACATCCTTCGACCGCCGCTCGCAGCGGTTGCGCGGCGTCGCCGCCGACGAGCAGCTCGAGCGCACGTTCGATCACCGCCATCCGTTCGACGGCGCCGCGGCGCCTGAGGGCGACGAACACCGACGGGGCGAGCGCCGCCAAGTCGATCGGCTCCGCATCCGGGATGAGATCGAGCTCGCACCAGACCTCGGCGACGCCCCGGCCGAGAATGCTGTCGGGGCTCCGCCACTCGTGGCACAGCCGATGTACAGGCTCCCACACCTCCGGAAGCTCCTCGCGCGCCCGGGCGCGAGCCAGCCCGCGAGCGGCGGCGGCAGCCTCCCGTCCGGCACAGGCCCCGAACTGCATGTCGAGCGCCGGTGTGCCGCGGCCAGTCAGCCGACATTCAAGGCCGAGTGCGGCGAATGCAGGAACGACCCCCGCGATCGTTTCCAGCAACGCGATTGACTCGCTCCCGGCGAGGACGGGCGGCACGGCGCCGCGGACGAGCGAGAAGACCGCCGCGAGGGTCGAAGGCCGAGCGACCGAGGCCGGCAGGCGGGGAGATCCTAAGAGACGCCGAAGCTGCCGAAGTTGCCGCCGACGTAAGCGCTGTCAACGCCGAAATTCGGCCCACCGGCGGCGGTCAGCTCCGGCAGCGAACCGAGATCCTCGAGCACCGGCTTGGAGTACGGCGCCCGTGACGGGCGGGAAATGCGTGCCGCATCCTCAATCGGCGATCCATACATCGTCGGTCACCCCCGAGCTTCGATTGACCCCAAACGTCGAGTTTAGACTACACCATCGCGCCGTGTTGGCGCCTCACCGGCTGTCGGACCGGACAGGCGGCCGGCGGCGGCGGCGACGGCCTCCGCCGCCGCCGCAGCTGTCGCGAGGTCGTCGGGGCGATGGAGCTCTCGCCCCGGGACCTGGCCGACGAGCGCACCCAGGCAAGCGAAGTCGCGACGGTGGCCGGCGCGATCGAGCGCGGTGGCCATGTGGCGGTTGGAGAGGAGGGCCGGCAGGAGCACGCCGGGAGGCACAGATCGTACCTCAGGCGCCGCGAGTGTCCCGCGCGGTGCCAGCAGGAAGACTCCGGCCAGGGGCACACGTCTGGGAGCCGGCCCCGCCGGCTCGTCCGCCGCGTAGTAGCGCTTGCCGAGACTCGGCGGGGCGCCGGCCCACACCGGCCGTCGCGCGGTGAAGGCGACACCGAGACCGGCCGCCGAGTCGGGCCTCATCCGGAGGGCAGCTCGCCCGACGGCCACCTGGCAGATCCCGCCGAGCCATGAGACGGCGGCGACGTCGTCCGAGAGCAGCCGCCCCCCGCGCCGAGCGAGGGCCAGGGCAAGGGTCGATTTCCCGGCGCCCTTGGGCCCGACGAGGGCGATCACACGGTCCTCGATCTCCACGACGCTCGCGTGCAGGCAGGTGAGTCCACGCTGGGCGAGCACGCACGAGAAGACACTGGCGATCAGCAGCTCGCAGGCGTCATCGAGGTCCGAGGACCAGTCGAGCGTCAGTCGTACGATCTCGCCTCGCTCGTCGATCAGGAAGTCGCCCCAGCTGCCGGCGCCGCCCTCGAATTGCAGGCGCAGGCGGCTCCCTCCCGCGGCCGGGGCCCGCCACACGCCCGGCTGCGTGCCGACCGTCGTCCAGGTTGAGTCGACGCGCGGGCGCTCTTGCGCGCGCGTGACCTCGACGCAGACGTCGAGCGATCCGCACTCGGTCTCGGGGAGCCCCGGGAGCGCCACGTTGGCGTCGATCGTAAGTCCGTAGTGCCGGTACCGGTGAATGCACGTCATGGTTGCCCCTGCCGATGCCATAGCCAGTATGCGAGCCCGAACGCACGCTCCCGCCACCAGCGGCGGAACACGTCCGCGTCCTCGCCGCTGCGGGCGACCTCTCGGGCGAGCAGGTCGGTGTCGACGAACCTTGGCAGCTCGGAGGACCGGGTGATCATCTCGATCAGGCTCGCCAGCGCTTTCTCGGTCACGCCGGATGGCGGCGTCGTGACCAGCAAAGTCTTCGGCCGCGAAAGCACTGACTCCGGCAGCCGTGACTTTCCCGCCTCACGCAGGATCCGCTTGTCCACGAGCCATGGCTCGGGCGCCAGCGACCGAGCGAACTCGATCAGCCTCAGATCGGCGAACGGGTGCCGAACCCGCACCGGCTCGCGTGTGAAGGCGGGGTCACCGAGGCGGAACAGCCCGGCCCACATCGGATCGAAGGTGAGCGCCCGCGCGTCGATGTCCCGTCCCCGCATGCCGAACGGCTTTGGCATGCGCTCTCGCTGGCGATCGGCGACCCCGGTGCGCGTGACGAACTCGGCGAGCAGCCAGGGGGGCAGCCGGGGCTGTGCGGAGCGGCCGTAGCTCGCCATCTGGAGGATCGCGCGGAGGTGCGGTCGTGGGCGGCCTCCACAAAGCCGGACCCGTTCGGCGAGGGCGAGCGCCACGCGTCCCACCCGACCGCGCGCCAGCCACTCGAGGAAGTACCACGGGAGGAACTGGAACAGGACGTCGGCGCCGTGTCCCGACAGCGCCACCGGGGCATGGCGGGCGGGAACGCTTACGTACCGGAACAGATAGTCGGTGAACTGGAAATGCGTCGGCTCAGGCAGGCGCACTCGGGGCGCGGCGAACGGATCGATGGCCGGGCGCGTCGTGGCGTCGTCGAGGTCGATGGGAATCCCGAGCTCATCCGCCACCAGGCGGGCGAAGTCTCCCTCGCGGTCGCCGCTCCTGCCCCCGAGCACGCCCGTGAAGGCGCGCAGTGCGCCTGCCGGCGCGCTGCGAGCTTCCAGCGTGCGGATGGCGCTGGCCGCCACGCTGGTCGAGTCCATTCCGCCGCTGAGCAGCGCGCTGGCGCGGGACGTGGTGAGCCGGTCGGCAACGGCAGTATCGAGGAGATCCCGCAGGCGCTCGGCACCGGCCTCGAGGCTCGGGAACCGCGTGAGCGGTTCCCACTCCCGCGGGGTCCAGTAGCGTCGCAGGCGCATCTCGCCACCGGCCCAGATGAGCGTATGCGCGGGCGGAAGCTGTCGCACGGCGGCGTAGGCGGTGGCCGACGAGTCCATGTAGTAGCCGAACACGAGAAAATCGGCGATCGCCTGCTCGTCGAGGGAGTCGCCGACGGCTGGGTGGCTGAGCGGCGCCTCGAGCGTCGTCGAGATCAGAACGCTGCGGCCGACGCGCGCGTAGTGAAGTGGGACGACGCCGATCTGGTCGCGGGCGCAGACGAGACGCTGCCGGTCGGCGTCCCAGATCACGAAGGCGAAGTCACCGGCGATGTGATCGACCAGTCGCTCACCCCAACGGCGGTAGGCGGCGAGAAGGATCTCGACGTCCGGGCGGGCGACCGAAACGTCGGGGCAGGTAGCCCGCAACGTTGCGCAGAGCGCCTCGCGGGCATCAAGGCGCACGTCAGCGGTGATCCAGACCCGTCCGTCGAGCGTGCTCGGCCCGAGAACATCCCGACCCGTCCGCAGGAGCGTGTGCCCGAGCCCACAGCGGCCGAGCTGCCGATGCTGCTGGCCTTCAGGCCCCGCGCTGCGCGAGAGTTCGACCGCGCCGGCCAGCCAGGCGAGGTCCTCGGAGGACGGCTCGCTCCCGACGAGCGCGACGACGGCGCTCACGATCGGGTCGGCTCGACCTGCACGAGACCCGCCGCGACCAAGCGCGTGACGAAGTCCTCGAGGTCCTGACGCAGCTCCGAAGCGTCGACGTCGTACTCGGCGAGCAGGCGAGCGTGCACGCTCTCGACATCGCCAAACTCCGAGAGCAGTTCCCACATGCGGCTCCCGACGGAGTCGAGGCGGTAGTAACGCTCAGCGTCCAGGTCGAGCATGACCACGCGACCTTCCACAATCTGCCACGCCGCCGCCTCGGACACGACAACCCGACTCCGACGGGGCTCGCCCGCTGTCGGCACGCCCGGCATCTTTGCGGATAATACCCGGGATGGCGCAGACAGCCCTCACCCGTCAGCAGGCCATCGCGATGAACGCCTTCAGCGTGGATCTCGCCACGGTACGGGTGATGGGCCGCCTGCACGCCGCCGGGATCCGCTGCATCCTGCTCAAGGGCGGAGCGCTGCGTTCAAGCCTGTACGGCCCGAACGAGACGCGTCCGTACGCGGACATCGACGTTCTCGTGGCGCCTGAGCAGATCGACGCGGCGGCGGCCGTGATGAAGGCGCAAGGCTGGACCGACTCCTACTACCAGAGCCCGATCGGGCACGCCCATCACATGGAGGCACCGCCTGGCGGCTTCCCGTTCCCACTCGATCTGCACCGGAGCTTTCACTACGTCACCGTGGCACCGCGCCAGGTGTGGGAACTGCTGAGTGCGCGTGCCGCTTCGATCCAGTTGGCGGGCCGCGACATAGAGACGCTCGACCACGCGGGATTGGCGTTGATCGTCGCCCTCCACCTGGTGGGCCACGGCGAGCGAGCCAAGCTGGTCGACGACCTCGAGCGGGCTCTCGCCCGGTTCACGCTGGATGTCTGGCGTGAGGCCGCCCAGCTCGCGGGGCGGCTCGGGGCGAGCGACGCCTTCGCTGCCGCGCTTCGCCACGTCGGCGACGGCCGGCGGGTGGCCGACGCCCTGGGCCTGGAGCGATCCACAGACCCGACGCTCCATCTGGCGCTCGGCGCGGCGCCGCGGACAGCGCGGCTGGTCCTCGACCTGCGGGAGGCCGGGGCGCGCCCGGCGGCTCTGTTGGCGGTCCTCGTACCCGAGCTCTTCCCGCCCGCGATTCACATGCATGAGCATTACCCGCTCGCGCGGCGCGGTCGCGTCGGCTTGCTCTGCGCCTACGCCGTGCGTCCGTTTCAACTCATGCCAGAACTCGTCACCGGCTGGCAGGCGGCCACGACCGCGCAGCGCGGAGCCCGAGCGCTGTCCGGCTCTCCCCCTGCGCGCGGAAGGCGTGGATTGGGTCGGCTCGGTCGGGTCGGGCTGGCCGGCGAGATCGTCGTGACGTACCTGCGCATCACCCGCAAGGTCCGGCGGACAACTGTCAGTGCGGTTCTCCGCGACGTTCGCGACGCGTCGCTTGAACGGGCCGCGCCGGCTTGCGCCGCGGAGGCCGACGCGGCCCGGCTGGCGCGCGGGACCGTACGTGTCCTACGTCGGTTGCCCGGCGATACGCGGTGTCTGAGCCGGTCGCTTGTGCTGAGCGCGCTGCTCGCGCGCCGCGGCGTCGCCAGTCGCGTGGTTATCGCCGTCCGGGGCGCCGGAGCCGACGACTTCGGGGCCCATGCCTGGGTCGAGATCGACGGACAGGTGCTGCTCGCTCCAGGTGCGCCCGGAGACGCGCGCCTCGTGGAGCTCTAGTTGTTGCGCGGGCTCCTGAGCAATCGGACGCAGCCTCGAATGACCGGGCGCGCCCTACCACGCTCAGCGGTGTCCCAGCAACACGCGAGGCCGGCCGTAAGGGGGGCCGACCGGCGGCCAGAAGGTCAAGATAGGCAAGAGCGGCACGTTCGCCTATTCCGGCGCGGTGAGGAGCCCTCTCGGCGATGCGGGCGACGTCGTCGTTGTCCTGTCCTGCGGACATCCGCGGCGGATGAATTTGGGAATGATTGGGGGGGAGCCCCGTTGCGGCCCTTTTCGTTCTCGGTGCCTGTGCGCCCGGTAGCTGGCCAACACGGATCGACCGTCCTCGGGCCCGCGTCCGTAGAAGGGCCGACCCTCCTGTTCTGCGTGGTGTGAGCCCGTATAGGAGTCTGGCGTGGGAGCTCTTGCCGGGACCCCGGACTGTGCCTTGAGCACGAGCTTCAGCACCGCTCGTGAATGCGGAGCCCTCGCGGTCTGCCTCGCGGCCGCGCCGGTCAGTCTCGTCGCGGGTCTCCAATGCGCCGCGAACGGTCCGCCCGACCGCCCGGTCAGCCCGGCCGGGGAGGCTCGGGCTCGTGGGGCACGAGGATCGCTGACGCCTCAGCCGGCGTCAGGCGGGGGTACAGCGTGCGAATCGCGCCGATGGCAAGGCAGCCGCCCAACACCTGGGCTGCGATGTAGCCGGGGGCGGAGGCGGGCGCGATGCCGGCGAACGTGTCGGAGAACATCCGGCCGATGGTGATCGCCGGGTTGGCGAAGCTCGTGGAGCTCGTGAAGAAGTACGCCGCGCCGATATATGCGCCGACCGCCGCCGCCGCGGACGCTCCCCGCTGGGTGCGGGTGAGCGCGAAGATCACGAGCAGCAGACCGAGCGTCGCGATGACCTCTGCCACCAGGTGCCCGCCGGTAACTCGGTGGTGGGTGGAGATGCTGACCGCCGCCCGGCCGTACATGACGTTGGCGGCGATCGCACCCGCGGTGCAGCCGACGACCTGGGCGGGGAGGTACGCCGCCGCTACCCGCCAGCTCAGGCCGCCGAAGGCCGCGTCGACGAGAGACACGACCGGATTGAAGTGGGCACCCGAGACCGGTCCGAACATGAGGATGATCGCGTAGAGGCCTGCCGCCGTGGCCGCTGCGTTCTCGAGCAGTTCGAGCCCGATGTCGCCCGGCGAGAGCTGCTGCGCGGCGATGCCTGAGCCGACGACGATCGCGGCGAGGAACGCGCTCCCGAGCCCTTCGGCGAGGAGGGGACGCCACAAGTCCGCTGCGGCGGGCGCCGCCGGCTGGTCCCGCTCGCGGTTCGTCATGCGCCGCCCAGTTCCCGCGCGAGCAGGGCGACCCGCCGATCGATCTCGTCGCGGATCGTTCGTACCTCGCCGACGGGTTTGCCCTTGGGGTCGGGGAGGTCCCAGTCGATGTGGCGCTTCCCCGGAAGGTAGGGGCAGGCGTCGCCGCAGCCCATCGTGACCACGACATCCGCCCACTCGGCGAGCTCCCGGCTGAGACGCTGCGGCCGCCGAGCGGACAGGTCGACGCCGCGCTCCCGCATCACATCGCGGACCTCGGGGTGGACGTGGTCGGCGGGACTCGTGCCGGCGGACCGCGCCTGGTGGCGGTCGCCGACGGACCGCTCGAACAGCGCCTGGCTCATCTGTGAGCGGCCTGCGTTGTGCAGGCAGACGAACAGGACGTGCATCACGGGTATGCTATTCATTGATAATCATCAGTTCAAGCGATATACGTATATAGATGAGAGCCGATCTGGAGCTCGCGCCCAAGCAGAAGCGGCCGGCCGGGGAGCGGTGTTGCGAGCCGGTCTTCTACCCCGAGATCGACCGCCGGCGGGCCGACCGGATGGCCCGCGTCGCCAAGGCCCTCGGCGATCCGGTTCGCCTGCAGCTCGTCGACGTGCTCCGCAAGCACGCCGGCAAGGTCTGCGTCTGTGAGCTCGTCCCGCTGTTCGACCTCGCCCAGCCCACGGTCTCGCACCACCTGAAGGTGCTGCGCCAAGCCGGGATCGTCGGCTCCGAGCGCCAAGGGCTGTGGGCCTACTACTACGTGCTCGCGGAAGCCCTCGAGGAGCTGTCCGCATGGCTGGGCTGACCGACATCCGCGAAACGGTGCGCGCCCGCTACGCCCGCGCCGCTACCGAAGCGGCGCGCGGCGCACACCGTGAGGCCCGGCGGCTCGAGCCCGAGGCGGGCTGCTGCGGGCCCGGCGACGGGTGCGGCGACGGGTGCGGCGACGCGCCCACCGTAGACGGCGTGGCCTTCGAGGCGGTGCTCTACGGCGACGGCGAGGCTGCGGGAACGCCTGCGGCCGCGGTGCAGGAATCACTCGGATGCGGCGTCCCGACCGCGGTCGCCGCCCTCCATGCGGGGGGCGAGACGGTCGATCTCGGCTCGGGCGCCGGCGCCGACGTGCCGATCTCCGCACGGCGCGTCGGGCCAACCGGGCGAGCAATCGCCTCGACATGACCGACGAGATCGTCGTGCCGCCCGCGCGAACGCAGCCGCGGCGGGGTCGAGAACGTCGAGTTCATCCACGGCCATCTCGAGGAGACGGCGCTGCCGAGGCTAGCGTCGAGGTCGTGATCTCGAACTCGTTCGACCGCTACTTCGAGTGCAAAGGCGGCCCACTGATGTCCGGCGAGCTCGGACCGATCGGCTTCGGCTACCCGGCGGCGATCGCGCCTGGGCGGCCCGCGCCGGAGCGCCGGAGCTTCTGCGTCACCGGCGACGGCTCGTCGCGGTCATCACCGCCGCAGAAGTCGTCTGTGTGCCCGCCGCCCGCCGTGCCCTCGACCACCAGACCGAAAGGAACCCGCACGCATGCCGCTCCCCCAAAGCATTCAGGCGTTCATCGATCGTCAGGCCGAGCACGCGCCTGGCCGCTACGACGACCTGCGGGCGATGGTCTTCAACGGTACGACGAAGCGCTCGCCCGAGCCCAGCCACACCGACGGGCTGCTCGCCATCCCCCGCGGCATCTTCGAGCGCGTCGGCGTCAAGTTCGACGAGATCAGGACCGTCGACCACGACATCCCACCCGGGCTCTGGCCCGACATGCGCGACCACGGCTACGAGACGGACGCCTTCCCGGCGATCTACCGCGACCTCGTCGAGCCCGCCGACATAATCGTGATCGCCGGACCGATCTGGCTCGGCGACCAGAGCTCGCTGACGCGGAAGATCATCGAGCGGCTCTACGCCTATTCGAGCGAGGTCAACGCTCACGGCCAGTGGTCCTACTACGGCAAGGTCGGCGGCTCCCTGACCACCGGCAACGAGGACGGCGGCAAGCACGTCAGCGCCCAGATCCTCTACGCCCTCCAGCACATCGGGCTGACCGTGCCGCCCCAGTCGGACGCCTACTGGGTCGGCGAGGCCGGACCCGGGCCCTCCTACCTCGACTCCGAGAGCGGCGGCCAGCACAACGCCTGGACCTCGCGTAACACCGCCTTCATGGCCTGGAACCTGCTCCACGTGGCCCGCCTGCTCAAGGACGCCGGCGGAATCCCGGCCTACGGCAACTCGACGCTCGACTGGGACCTCAGCATGCCCCAGCACCCCAACCCCGAGTACCGCTGACGGCCGTACACATCAGATCAGGAGGTTGGCGGCGGCCGCGACGACCCGCTCGATGTCCTCGCGCCCGACGTCGAGGTGGGTGACGGCGCGCACCCGGCGTCGGTCCACGGCCTGGAGCTCGACCTCGCCGGCGAGGCGCTGCACGAACCCGGGGGCATCGTCGACGTCGAAGATCACGATGTTGGTCTCGACCGCGTCGGGGTCGACGGCGACACCCGGCAGGGCGGCGAGACCGTCCGCCAGCAGGCGCGCGTGGATGTGGTCCTCCGCGAGGCGCTCGACGTGGTGGTCGAGCGCGTAGGCGCAGCCCGCGGCGAGGATCCCCGACTGCCGCAGGGCGCCGCCGAGCATCTGCTTCCACCGCCAAGCCTCGGCCATCAGCTCGGCCGATCCCGCGAGCACGGCCCCGACCGGCGCGCCGAGTCCCTTCGTGAAGTCGATCCAGGCGGTGTCGAACCCGCTCGCATAAGCGGCCGCCGGCACGCCCGAGGCGACCACCGCGTTCATCAGCCGGGCTCCGTCGAGGTGGGCGCGCAGGTCGTGAGCGCGCGCGACCTCGAGCACGCCGTTGATCGCCTCCAGCGGCCAGACTCGCCCGCCGCCGAGGTTGGTCGTCTGCTCGACGGACACCAGCCGCGAGCGCGGCGCGTAGCGGTTGCCGGGCGCCCGCACCGCGGCCTCGAGCTGAGCCGGCGTGAAGATTCCGCCGTCGCCGACGACCGTGCGGATCATCGCCCCCGCGAGCTGCGCCGGACCACCCGCCTCGAAATTGACCGGATGGGCGCACCGGTCGACGATCAGCTCGTCCCCACCCGGTCGCACGTGGAGGAGTACGGCGATCTCGTTGCACATCGTCCCGCTCGGCAGGAAGACCGCCGCTTCCTGGCCCAGCAGCTCGGCCACGCGCTCCTCGAGCGCCCGCGTGGTCGGATCGAGCCCGCGCTGCTCGTCGCCGACCTCGGCCGCGGCGATCGCCGCGCGCATTCCCCTCGTCGGACGCGTCTGGGTGTCGCTGTAGAGATTCACCGCAGGCACGGGGCCGGAGGCTAATGGTCTGTGAGCGTGGCGTCCCGGGGTCCGAGATAGGCCCTGACTTTAGAAGCTCGGGCGCGTGTCGATACTGTGAGGAGTGGAGAAAAGCTTGAGCCTTCCCGTCGCCATTCCCGCTCCGTCCGCGAGTCGCCGGGGCCTGCCGCACGGGATGCTCGGCGACGACAGGCTTGCTCGTGCCGTCGGCGCCGGCGACGAGCGGGCCTTCGCGACGTTGTTCGCGCGCTATCACCAACCTCTCTACCGGTACTGCCGGTCGCTGGTGGGAGGCGAAGAGGATGCCCAGGATGCGCTCCAGGCGACCATGCTCGCGGCGCTGGTGGCCTTGCGGCGGGGCCAGCGCGACGCGCCGCTGCGGCCGTGGCTCTACCGGATCGCCCACAACGAGTCGATCTCGCTGCTGCGCCGCCGCCGCCCGACCGACGAGCTCGCCGACGCGCTCGCATCGCCGTCGCCGTCGCCGGAGGACCACTTCGCCGGCCGCGCCCGGCTCGGGATGCTCGTCGCCGATCTCCACGAGCTGCCCGAGCGTCAGCGCGCTGCGCTGGTCATGCGCGAACTGAGCGACCTTTCCCACGAGGAGATCGCCGCGGCGCTGGCGATCACGCCGAGCGCCGCGAAACAGTCGATCTTCGAGGCGCGGCGCGGTCTGCAGGACTTCGGGGAGGGTCGCGCCATGCCCTGTGAGGCCGTGCTGCGCCTGATCTCCGACGGCGACGGCCGGGCACTGCGCGGTCGGCGCGTCAAGGCGCATCTCCGCGATTGCCAGGGTTGTGCGGCCTTCGCGCAGGCGATCCCGGCGCGCCGGGTCGAGTTGGCCGCGATCGCCCCGCCGCTGGCGCCGCTGGCCGCCTCCACCCTGCTCGTCCGCGTGTTGGGCGGCGGCTCGGCGCACGGCGGCGGCTCCGGCGGGGGCATCGCCGTGGCCGCGGCCGGCAAGAGCGCCGGTGGCGCACTGGCGGCCAAGGCGGTCGCCGGGGTCGCGATCGTGGCCACCGCCGCGGCGGGCGCCACCGGAGCGCTGACCCTGCCCGGCCGCGCCGCTCGAGATCCGCAGGGCGCCGGCCCGGCGGCGCGAGGGAACGTGTCGAGC
>JBPCNA010000043.1:0-21364 GCA_051001735.1 Solirubrobacteraceae bacterium | reverse complement strand
GCCCTTCCCTCCCCAGCACCCGCCCCCCCCCCCCCCCCCCCCCCCCCCCGCGCCGGCGTACCCGACGACCGGGCGCGGGCGGCGGTCGACATGGGGGCCGCGGTGGCGCTTGCCGAGCGGGTGGCGGCGGCAGGCTCGGCGGTGCTGCTGTCGCCGGCGGCGCCCAGCTACCACGCCTACGCCAACTTCGAGGCGCGGGGCGACCACTTCCGCGAGCTGGTCAGCCGTCTGTAGGCTCCGGTGGTCTGCCTGCAGGCCCCGGACCTGACGTCGGCCCAGGTCATCATCTGTCCCCGCGGCGACGCCGAGACGGCGGAGCGCGACTTCGGGATCGACGTGGGCGTCCCGCGGCCGTCGATCAGGCCTACGCCCGCGTCCGGGAGCGGGGCCTCCGCGTCGTGTACCCCTCACCGACGAGCCGTCGGGGGTGCGGCGGTTCTTCGTCGAGGACCCCGACGGCCACATCGTCAACGTCCGCGCCGACCGCCCGCAATCGTCCTGAACGGCGGCCCGCGCCCGCCGCCGATCGGTTACCGGGATTGGGTCGCGAGCTGCTCGGCTGACCGGTCGACGCCCGATCCGGTCGCCCGACCCTCACCGCTCGGCCAGAAACCGCCCGGCCCACAGCTCGAGCGACATCAACGTGAAGAGCTGCCGCGTGTGGTCGGCGGCCCCCCGGCGGTGCTGGTCGACGAGTCGCTCGACGTAGCCGAGGTCGAACAGGTCGCGCCCGAGCGTCGGTGCGTCGAGCAGCACCCGGCGCGCCTCGTCCTGGAGGTCGTGCCTCAGCCAGCGCCCGACCGGGGTGGCGAAGCCGCGCTCCCGGCGGTGGATCACCGCCGCCGGCAGGACTCCGCGCATGGCGCGCTTGAAGACCGCCTTGCGCTGTCCGCGGCGGAGCTTGTAGGCGCTCGGAAGCGACTCGACGTACTCGACGAGCTCGCGGTCGAGGAAGGGGACGCGCATCTCCACCGACTCGGCCATCGACATCTTGTCGCCGACGAGGAGGAGGTCGTCGGGCAGCCAGAGGCGGGTGTCGACGTGGAGCATCTGGCCGAGCGGGTCGCGGTCGCGAACCGGCTGGCGGTGGCGCTCCACGCAGGCGGCCGGCCGGGAGTCCGCCAGGCGCTCCCGGAGCTGCGGGCGGTAGAGGTGCTCCTTCTGCTCGCTGGTGAAGACGGCGTAGATGTCCACGAAGCGCTCGAGCGTGTCCCGATGCCCGACCGCGCGCAGACCGCGCTCGAGACGCGGCGACGTCGCCCGGGCCGCGAGGCGCCCGAGCGGCGCCCCGAGGCGGAGCCCGGCGGCCGCGCCGGCGACCCGCTCGCCGACGTGGCGCCAGTATCCGGCCAGCATCTCGTCGGCGCCCTGGCCGCTGAGGAGCACGGGCACCGAGCTCGACGCCAGCCGGGAGACCGCGCGGAAGCCGATCGCCGACGACGTGGCGACCGGTTCCTCGAGCGCGACGACCGTCTCCTCGAGATCGCGGGCGAAGTCGCCTGCCGGGAGGATCAGGTCCTCGTGGTCGGTGCCGAAGCGCGCCGCCGTCGCCCGGGCGAGGCCGGTCTCGTCGGCGTCGCCGCCGCCCTCGAAGCCGACGGTGAACGTCCTCACCCGGCTGCTCGACCGCGCCATCATGGCCACCACCGCCGCCGAGTCGATCCCGCCGCTCAGCATCGCCCCGATCGGGCGGTCGCTCATCATCTGGCGGGCGACCGCCAACTCGAAGCGGGCGCGGAGCTCCTCGGCCGCCGCGTCGAAGCTCAGATCGCGCCGCTCGGCCGGAGCGGCGTCCCAGTAGCGCCGCCGGGTGACCCCGCCGTCACCGGCCACCAGCACGGTGGCCGGCTCGAGCTTCTCCACCCCGTCGAGCAGGGTCCGCGGCGCCGGGGTGAAGCGGAAGGTCAGGTGCTCGTCGAGCGCTTGGACGTCGAGCCGGCGCGGGACCGCCGGGTCGCGGAGCAGCGCCTTCAGCTCCGAGGCAAAGCGCAAGCCGCCGCCGGGGCTGCGGTGGAGGTAGAGGGGCTTGACGCCGAGTTGGTCGCGGGCGAGGACGAGCCGCCGGGCGGCCCCGTCCCAGAGCGCGATCGCGAAGATGCCGTCGAGCCGCTCGACGAAGCGCGCGCCGAGCTCCTCGTAGAGGTGGGCGATCACCTCGCCGTCGGTGCGCGAGGCCAGCGTGTGGCCGCGGGCGGCGAGCCAGCCGCGGAGCTCCCCGTGGTTGTAGATCTCGCCGTTGAACACGACCCGCACCCGACCGTCCTCGTTGCCGAGCGGCTGCTCTCCGCCGGCGACGTCGACGATGGCCAGGCGGCGCATGCCGAGCCCCACGTCGCCGTCGATCCACAGGCCGCTGCCGTTCGGGCCGCGGTGGACCATCGCCGCCACCATCGCGCGCAGCGTCTCCGCCGCGACCGCCGCGCCCGGCGTCAGGATGCCGGCGATCCCGCACACCCCGAGTCAGCCCTGGTGTTCGCGGTCGGTGAAGATGGCGCGTGGTCTCGGGGGGAGGGCGGCGATAAGGCCGAGATACTGATCGGCGCACCGTTGGATGCTCAGGTTCTCGACGGCGAACCTACGCGCGGCGGCGCCGTGGACGACCTGACGCTCGGGTGTGGCCCGGTAGTGGTCGATCGCTGCGGCCAGGTCTTCGACGTTCCCGGGACGGACGATCAGGCCGGTGCGGCCGTTGACCACGAGTTCGGGTAGGGCGCCGAGAGCCGAGGC
Source organism: Solirubrobacteraceae bacterium (assembly GCA_051001735.1). Classification (GTDB taxonomy): domain Bacteria; phylum Actinomycetota; class Thermoleophilia; order Solirubrobacterales; family Solirubrobacteraceae; genus Palsa-513. Next base: position 18,637 of record JBPCNA010000043.1, on the reverse strand, counting down.
GATGACTGGACGGCCGAAGGCCATCGCCTCGGCGACGGCCATGCAGAAGGACTCCTTGAAGTAGTCGTTCGGCGCCACGGCAACGCCACACTCGGCCCAGACACGGCTGATGTCGTCGATCCACCCGAGGAACTTGACGTCGGTGGCGAGCCCGAGGCGGCGGGCGAGCTTCTCGAGCGCCGGGCGAGCCCGCCCGTCGCCGGCGATCGAGACAACCGGCCGGGCCTGGTCGGATGATCTCTGGTTGAGGAGGGCGACGGCGCGAAGGAGCACGTCAATGCCCTTTCCCGCAACGAGACGTCCGACGAAGCCGAGGCGGATCTCGCCGGGGCCGGGCGGTGGGAAGGGCGGCGCTGGGGATGGCGGAAGCGAGACCCCGTTGGGCACGCGCATCAGGCGAGGGTGGTGAGGGTGCCGGCGCACGACGCGCTCCATGTAGCCCGAGACGGTGACCTCGGCGTCGTAGGCGCGCAGCCCGACGACGCGGCCGGGCAGCCGCGCGGCTCTCCGGCGGAGGGGCCGCTGGTTCGTCGCTATCAGCGCGCCGTGCTCGACGCCGACGATGTGACCGGAGTATCCGCCGAGCCTGAGGGCGGCGCCGAGGTAGCCGACCGAGTCGATGATCGCTGCGGTGGCCCCCGTCCGAGTCACGGCCGCCGCCAGCAGGCGAGGGTGCAGGACGACCCGTGATCCGGGTCGAAGACCGACACTGTCAAAGGGCGTCCCGGTGCGCCGGAGCGAGCGGCGGAGCTGATCGGGATGGCCGACGAAGATGACGCTGGCATCGACTCCTCTCGACCTGATCTCAGCGACGAGCGAGAGGGTGAAGAGCTCAGCGCCACCGATCACCCCGTCCCAGATGACGAAGGCGAGCGTCAACGGCGCGAGGAGTGACCGCGGGGTCGCGCCGCCGCCTCGAGGGTCGCTTCGACGAACGTCTCGATGATTCCGCGCCCCCGGCCCCGCAGCTCGTCGAGTCCAACCGGCGGGCGCGACCGCGGCACGATCCGCGCGAGCTCCTCGGGGCTCCGTAGCCGGCGCATGAGGCCCCGCTCGACCAGCGCGTCGTCGACGGCCGAGGGGCGTCCGGCGAAGACGGTGTAGGTCGGCACGCCGAGGAGGGCGGCCTCCCGCGTCATCGTGCCGCCGGCGCCGACGACGAGGTCGGCCGAGTACATCAGGGAGCGTGCGTCCTGGGCGGCGCGGGGGAAGGCGAAGTTGTTCAGGCCGAGTCCGGCGAGGACGTCGCGCTGGGCCGCCGTCCGGGCCAGCGCCACGCAGCATAGCGACGACTGGGCGGCCAGGACCTCGAGCGCGGCGGCGTAGAGCGGGTTGCCGAAGCGGTGGTAGGCGGCGCCGCTCGGGGGCGGCCGGGTGATGACGAGCGCGCGGGCCCCCGACCGGTCGACCCCGGCCCGGTCGAGGGCAGTGGCGTCGAAGCTGAAGTCGCCGAGGTAGATCTCCTCCTTGTAGCCCGCGTACGACGTCGTCTTGGCCCGCGTCGCCCCCTGGTGGCGCACGCGTGAGCGCGACAGGGGCGCCGGGAGCAGGATGCGGTCGGCCAGACGGAATGCCAGATGGTTGGCGGGCTGGTGCTCGTAGTCCATCGCCGTGACCGTGGGGATCCCGGTCATCCTCGCCGCCGAGATCTGGGCGTAGGAGTTGTGGGAGAGGGCGACGTCGGGGCGGGTCCCGACCGTCCAGCGCCGGAGGGCATCGATGCGTCCGGCGATGGCCGCCGCCTTGGCGGGGCGACCGGGCGGGCTCGCCGCGCCGATCACTACCACCTCCGGCCAACGGTCCCGGGCGAGCTCGACCGTCTGGGCGTTCTCGCGCGCGGTGATGAGGACCTCGTGGCCGAGCGCGCCGAAGCGGCGGATGATCGGGGCGAAGAGGAGCGGGTGCGGCGAGTTGTGGAGGTCGATCCAGACCCTCATGCCCGCTTGGCCCCGGCCGGCGCCCGCTCGACGGGCCTCAACTCTGGACCGGGCCGGTCCGACGCCGGCGCGGGTGGTTCTCGGCGGCGGCAAGCACGCCGGGAGGATACCGGCGCTATCGGAACCCGCCCCCGGGGATCGTCCGCGGCAGCAGATCTCCGGCGCCGGTCACGCGACGTCTGTCTCGAAGCGCGGACGGCGCCGGCGCCGTCCGCCGTCGACGGCGACGAAGAGGGCCTTCTGGGCGACGGCGGCCGCCCGCGCCGCCGGGCGGTCGTAGGCGCGCCAGCGGGCGGCGGCGTCCCCGAACTCGGCGATTCCCGTCACCCGGTGGAGCGCGTCGATCTGGTCGGCGTGGATTCGGTGGTAGATCGGCTTGGCCAAGTCCTCGAGCGGATGGGGGTAGAGGCAGTAGCGCGTCCACCAGCCGGTGTCGTAGGCCGGCAGGTGGTCGCGGAGCGCGTCGACGCCGGCCGCGAACGCCGACCCGGCGCGGGCGTCGCCGTGGGCGAGCGCGACGTCGCGGACGCCGAAGAGGGCGGAGATCCAGCCGTTGAGGATGTGGCTGGCGGGGACGCTCGGCGCCTCCTCGAGGATCGGGCCGCGGCTGGTGGCGGTGACGAGCTCGCCGCTGGGCTCGAGCAGGGGAGCGATCGCCGCGCGTGCGGCCGCACCCCAGCGCTCCTCCCCGGTCAGGAGCTCGGCGCGCACGAAGACCGAGGCGGCCTGCGCCTGGACGAGCGCCGAGTGCCACGGCGGGCGCAGCCCGAACTTGGCCACCGCAACCGTGACCGGCCAGTAGAGCGCCTCGCCGCGCGCCTCGCCCCGGGCCAGCGCGAGCTCGCAGGCCGCCAGGAAGCGGTCGGCCGCCGGCCCCGCCGCGCCGCGCGATCGCTCCCACCAGCCGAGCGCCAGCTGGACGACCCCGATCGAGAGGAGCCGCTCGGGCGCCGCCGCTCCGGCCGCCCGCGTCTTCTCGCCGTAATCCAGGTAATAGCCGCGGACCGTCTCCGTCGAGAAGGCGCGCCCGGCGGGGATCGCCTCGAAGGTTTCCCCCCGCGAGAAGGCCGAGCCCCACGCCCATCCGGCGGTCTGACGCCACCGTTGCGAAGTCCGCTCCACCCCGAGGCATCCTAACCCCGCTGCTAGGGTCGGCCGATCGGCGACGCCCCGTTCTTTGCCTGCCCGGATTGCCGGTCACCGCTCCCCGATCCGGGCCGCTGCGAAGCCTGCGGTCGCGATTTCCGGGTCCCGTCGGGAACCCTCGACTTCGTCACCGTCGCCGGCGAGGAACGCAGCTGGTACGGCGCCGAGTACGCCGCGGCGGCGCCGGAGCCCGTGGACCTGGAGCGCCTCTGGGCGAGCACCTACCACCCGGTCAACCGCGTCGTCTGGGACACCGTCGGCGATCTGCGCGGACGCGACGTGCTCCTCGTCGGCAACGGGACCTCGCAGAAGGAGCTCCACTTCCTCTCCCGGGCGCCGCGGCGTCTAGTCTTCTCCGACTACTCACTCGAGGCGGTCGAGGCCGTCCGGCGCCTCGATGTGGCCGGGCCGATCGTGTTCGCGGCGATCGACGCGATGCGCCTGCCGTTTCCCGACGAGGGCCTCGACCTCGTCTACGGCTACGCCGCCGTCCACCACCTGGCCGACCCGGCCGCCTTTCTCCGCGAGGCCGCTCGCGTGCTGCGCCCCGGCGGACGCGCCGTGTTCATGGACAATCGCCGCTCGCCGGTCTACCAGCGCGCCAAGCTCACCGTGCTTGCGCCGCTGATGCGCTACTACCACCGCCGGGGCGAGGTCTCGCCCGAGGACATGCGCGCGACGCTGAGCGGGTGGCACAACGAGGAGGAGCTGGCGACGATGCTCGCGCCGCTCGACGTCCTGCCCTTTTTTCACCGCAGCCTCCTCGTCCACTACCTGGCGACGCGGGCGTCCGAGCGGCTCCCGCCCCGTCGGCTCTGGGAGGTCTTCCGGGGCAGCGAGCGGATGCAGCTCGCGCTGGTCAGGCTCGACGAACGGCTCGGCCGCTTCGCCCCGGTGCGCGCGAACCAGATCCGGCTCGTCTGGGGCTTTCACAAGCCGGTCTGAGTCGGCGGCCGGCGCCCGCGTGCCTCGATCCCGTTGCCGCCGCGGACGCGGTGGACGGACTCGAGCCCGAGCGCCGCCGCTCGATCCGCCCGACCGTCCGCAGGTGCGTGTAGCGGTCGGTGAGGTGATCGTGGGTGTCCAGGAGAGCGCCCACTCGCAACACCGCACGCACGAGTAGGGCGGCCAAGGCAGCGCCACTCGGGCCAGACCGGGATGGGGGACGGGGACGCCAGAGGCGGGCAGCTTATCCCCGCGGGCGCTCGGCGATAATGGGCCGGGAATGAGGGTGCTGTTCGTGACGAACATGTGGCCTGAGGAGGAGCGGCCGTGGTACGGCACCTTCGTACGCGCCCAGGCGCAGTCGCTCCGCGACCTCGGCGTCGAGGTCGACCCGTTGGCGATCCGCGGCTATGCGAGCCGGTGGGCCTACCTGTCGGCCGCCGGCGTCATGGTCCGCCTCCCCCGGGGCCGCTACGACGTGATCCACGCCCACTACGGGCACGCCGGCGTCGTCGCCCGCCTGCGCCCGGGGACGCCGCTCGTCGTCTCCTACTGCGGCGACGACCTGCTGGGGACGGTCGACGCCGCCGGCCGCGTCACGAGGCGGAGTGCGCTCGAGGCGGCCGTGTTCCGCCGGCTCGCCCACGTAGCCAGCGCCACGGTGACCAAGTCCGAGCAGATGGCGCAGCGGCTGCCGGCGTCGTGCCGGGGACGCAACCGCGTCATCCCCAACGGCGTCGACCTCGAGCGGTTCCGGCCGGTCGCGCGCGAGCGGGCGCGCGCGCTGCTCGGCTGGACCGGGTCGGAGCCGGTCGTGCTGTTCGTGGGCGACCCGGCCGTGGCGGTCAAGAACCATCCGCTCGCCCGGGCGGCGGTCGAGCGCCTGCGCGACAGCGTCCCCGACGCGCGCCTCCACGTCGTCTGCCGGGTGGCGCCCGCGGAGATCCCGGTGCTGATGAGCGCCGCCGACGCGCTGCTGGTCACCTCGCGCTCCGAGGGCTCGCCCAACGTGGTCAAGGAGGCGATGGCCAGCGAGCTGCCGGTCGTCTCGACCCCGGTGGGCGACGTCGAGGAGCGGCTTGACGGGGTCGCCGGCTGCTTCGTGCGGCCGGGCGAGCCCGGCGCGCTGGCGGCAGCGCTCGCGGCGGCGCTCCGCCACGGGCGGGCTCCCGAGGCTCGCCGGGCGGTCGCGCCGTGGAGCGCCGGGGCGGTCGCGCGGCGGATCCTGGGCGTCTACGAGGATATCCTCGCAGACCCGGTGGGGCCCGCAATATCGCCTGGTAGCGTGGGGTGATCATGCGCGCTGAGGCAGGGACTCCGAGCCGGATCGATCGCCGGTCGCTGCTCGCCATGGGCGTCGTCTCCGGCTTGGCCGCGGCGACTGTCGCGTCGCCGGACGGAGCCGCCTCCGCGGCGACCGCCCCGGTCCCCGGAGGCGCGCTGGCGCCGGCCGAGACGGTCGTCACGGCGAACGTCGCCGGCCTCGGCGGCGTGCCCGCCGCCGCCGTGACCGACGGGCTCCAGATCAACGACGGCGACACGATCCTGCTCGTCGGGCAGGCGAGCAGGGTGGAGAACGGCCCGTGGGTCGTCGGCGCGACCGCGTGGTCGCGACCCCCCGACTTCGCGTCGGGGGCGTCGGTGCGCAGCCCGACGATCGTCGTCGAGAGCGGCCTGCGATACGCCGGCACCCTGTGGGTGCTGCCGGTCACCGCGGCGATCGTCGTGGACACCGATCCCGAGACCTGGCAGCTCTTGTCGATCACCGTCGACCAGCTCCCGAGCTCGGTGGTGACCAGCACCTACGCCGCCCAGCCGGTCGTCCTGACCGCGCCCGACGGCGGGCACAACGCGCTCAAGCTGCAGACGCGGGGCACCGGCGGCGTGTTCGCCAGCGTCGCCCTCGACATCGAGGCCTACGGCTCCGGCCTCCTGATCAACCAGACGGCCGACTTCTCGGCCCTGAACGCGAGCGCCGGCGACGCGATCGACATCTTCCTGAAGAGCACCGGCGACGGGGTGTGCGTCTACCACCAGGGCGGCCGGCCCCCCGGATACACGTCGGTGCCGGGCGGGGGCGCCGCCTTCAACGCGTTCATCCCCTACGACGTCGACGACGTGACGACGGGCCGGGCGGGCAAGGTCGTAAACGACCGGACCGGGATGATCGGCCTCCTGATCCAGAGCCAGGCGACCGCCAACAAGTCGCCGTCGATCTACGTCGAGCACTACGCGAACGCTCCGGCGCTGCAGATCGTCAACCAGTACACGGCCTTCCCGAACGCCGGCACGGCGGACGCGATCTCGATCTACGACGCCGGATCGTGGTCGGCGATCCAGGTGCTCAAGAACACGGCGCCGGCGGTCGGCCACGCCGCGATCAACGTGTCGACCTCGGTGGCGGACCCGATCGACGTCTACCGGGGCAACGACAATCACGGCTACGGCCGCTTCCTCGCCCGCAGCGATGGCACGCTCGCCCTCGGTCTGCCCTATCCGACCTCGAGGCCCGGGGCGGTGCGCCTCCAGGTCAACATGAACGCCGACGGCGTGCAGCGGACGCTGGCCCTGGCCAACAGCGGCTCGAGCGGCAACCACGACGGCGACGGCGTGCTGATCGAGTTCGACTGGGGCATCGGCCAGTTCGCCCTGATCAGGGCCGTCCTCGACAGCGTGGCCGGACCCAACGGATCCCTGCGCCTGAGCGTCAAGGCGGCGGGGACGATGACCGAGCGCCTCCGCCTCGACGCGACCGGAATCGGATTCTTCGGCCGCCCGCCGGTGGCCCAGCAGACGATGGGCGCGGCGACCGCGTCCGCGACCTACGGAGCGAAGGAACAGACGATGCTGCAGGCCGTATACAACGCGGTGCGCAACCTCGGGCTCGGGACATGAAGCTCGAACCGTTCAAGGTGATCTACGAGCTCGTGGTGGTGGAGAAGGACGACGACGGGAACGTCATCGCCGAGCATCCACAGCCGCCGGCGACGCTCTACCCGCCGCACTTCGGCGAGCTGGCCGAGCGGGTCGAGGCGACGATGGCGGCCGGCGTCGACGGTCACCGGCGCGCCTGACCGCCGACCCCTGTGTGCGGCATCGCCGGGCAGGTGAGGGCGGACGGCGCGCCGGTTGACCCGGCGCTGATCGAGCGGATGTGCGCGGCGCTCGAGCACCGTGGCCCCGACTCGCGCGGCAGCCACCGGGAGGACACGGTCGGACTCGGTGTCCAGCGCCTGCGGGTGATCGACCTGGAGACCGGGGACCAACCGATCTACAACGAGGACCGCTCGGTGGTCGTCGTCCTCAACGGCGAGATCTACAACTTCCGGGAGCTGCGGGCGCGCCTGGAGCGCGCCGGCCACGTTTTCGCGACGCACTCCGACACCGAGGTGATCGTCCACCTCTACGAGGACGAGGGCCCGGGCTGCGTCGGCTCGCTCGACGGCATGTTCGCCTTCGCACTGTGGGACGCCGACCGTCGCCGGCTCCTCCTCGCCCGCGACCGGGTGGGCAAGAAGCCGCTCTTCTACGCGCTGCGGCCGGGGGCGATCACGCTGGCCTCGGAGCTCGGCGCCCTCACCCGCGACCCGGAGATGGACCGCACGATCGACCCGCGGGCGCTCGACTGCTACCTCGCCTACGGCTACATCCCGGCGCCGCTGTCGATCTACGCGGGGGCGCGGAAGCTCCCGCCGGCGAGCATCCTCGTCTACGCCGGGGGCGAGGCCGAGATCAGCCGCTACTGGCGGCTCGACTACTCGCGCCAGCGCGGCGTCGGGGAGCGTCGGGAGCTGGCCGGGGAGACGCTCGCGGCGATCGACCGGGCCGTGCGCCGCCGGCTGATCGCCGACGTGCCGGTCGGGGCGCTCCTCTCCGGGGGGATCGACTCCTCGGCGGTGGTGGCGGCGATGGCCGGGGCATCGAGCCGGCCGGTCAAGACCTTCTCGATCGGCTACGCGTCCGACGAGTACGACGAGCTCCCCTACGCACGGACGGTGGCCGAGCTGTTTGCGACCGAGCACCACGAGTTCACGATCGAGCCGGACGCGATCGAGGTGGCCCCGAAGATCGTCCGCCACTACGGCGAGCCGTTCGCCGACTCGTCGGCCATTCCCAGCTTCTACGTCTCCGAGCTGACGCGGGCGCACGTCACCGTGGCCCTCAACGGCGACGGCGGCGACGAGAGCTTCGGCGGCTATTCGCGCTACGCCGGCAACATGCTCGCCGACCGCCTGGCCGGCCTCCCGGGCCCGGTCCGCAGCGCGGTGGCAGCCGCGGGCGACCGCCTGCCCGACAGCGGCCGGATGAACAGCACGATCAGTCGCGGGCGGCGGCTCGCCGCCGCCCTCCTCCTCTCCCCGGCCGAGCGCTACGCCCGTTATATGTCCTGCTTCGACCCCGACCAGCGCGCCGCGCTCTATGCAGACGATCTGAAGGCGGCGATCGGCGAGTCCGAAGCGGCGGGGGTGATCGCCGGTCCCTGGGCGCGGGCCTCCGGGGCGACGCCGCTCGACGTGATGCTCGAGGTCGATGTCGAGTCCTACCTGCCGGGCGATCTCCTGGTCAAGATGGACATCGCAACGATGGCGCACTCGCTCGAGGCGCGGTCGCCGCTGCTCGACGTCGAGGTGATGGAGCTCGCCGCGTCGATTCCCGCGGGGCTGAAGGTGCGCGGCCTCGAGAAGAAGGTGCTGCTCCGCGACGCGCTCCGCGGCCGGCTCCCCGACGAGATCCTCGACCGGCCCAAGCGCGGCTTCGCGGTGCCCCTGGCCGACTGGCTGCGGACGGACCTGCGCCACTGGGCGGCGGAGATCCTCTTCGACCCGCGGACGGCGGCGCGCGGCTACTTCGACCAGGGCTACGTCCGGCGGATGTTCGAGCGCCACGTCGCGGCCGCCGAGGACGCGTCGCCGCGGCTCTGGGCGCTCGTCATGCTCGAGCTATGGCACCGGGAGTTCGTAGACTAGTGGTCTGTCTCGAGACAGACCACTTAGTCACCGGCGCGAGGGCTTCTCCTCGGGGGCGGGCGGGGTCAGGCCGGGGACGGCGTCGCGCACGTAGTAGGCGCCGTAGCCGCCGTAGTAGCGGTCGCCGCGGCGCTGCTTGACGCGGTTGGCGATCACGCCGAGCAGCGGCGCCCCGAGCTGGACGAGCTGATCGCGGAAGTGGGCCGCGCCGTCGCGGGTGCTGCGGCCGACGCTCGAGACGATGACGACGCCGCCGACGCGGCTCATCAGGGGGATCGCGTCGGCGATCAGCCCGGCCGGCGGCGTGTCGATGATCACGAGGTCGTAGATCGCGGTCAGCCGGTCGAGCAGGTCGGCCATCTTCTCGCTCTCGAGCAGCTCGGCCGGGTTCGGCGGGGTGATGCCGGCGACCATCACGTCGAGCGTCTTCTCCGAGCGGACGCCGTCGCCCGAGGCGAGCGTGAGCCGCTGGACGACGTCGGGGACGCCGACGCTGTGGGTGAGGACCTCGGCGAGGCCGGGGGCCGAGGTCAGCCCGAGGTTCCCGGCCAGCCGCGGTCGGCGGAGGTCGGCCTCGAGCAGGAGGACCCGCGTCGAGCCGCTGCTCGCGGCGGCGGCCGCCAGGTTCTGGGCGACCGTCGTCTTGCCCTCGGCGGGCCCGACCGAGGTCACCATCAGCGAGCGGATCTCGCGGTCGATGTTGAAGTAGCGAAGCCGGGCCCGGAGCATCCGGAACGACTCGGTCACGGCGAACCCGTGAACGTCGGCGGGATGCTCGGCGCCGAGGGCCTGGCTCTCGGGTACGTCGGAGAGGACGGGGAGGGCGTAGATCTCCTCGAGCTCGGCGACGTCCTTGATCCGGCGGTCGAGGCGCTCGAGCAGGAGGGCGGCGGCGACCCCGAGGAGCAGGCCGAGGACGAAGCCGATGGCGACGTTGCGCTTGGTCCGCGGCGCCGACGGCGTCGACGGCTCCGTGGCCGGCTGGACGAGCTCGGCGTTGCCGGTCTGGAGCGAGGCGAGGATGCCGAGCTCCTCGGCGCGGGTCTGGAGCGCCATCCCGCTGACGGTGCCGGCCTGCCCGCGCCGATCGAGCCGGTTCAGCTGGGTCTGGACGAGCGTCTGGGCGCCGGCGATCTTGGCCCGGTCGGCGTCGCGGCGGAAGTTGATGAACTCGCCGGCGTAGGTGTTGGCGATCTGGGCGGCGAACGCCGGGTTGTGGTCGGTGGCCGTCACCTGGACGATGTTCGACTGTCCCTCGGGACTGACGGAAATTCGACCGGCGACGCCGCCGGCGGTGATCTTGCCCAGAGCGGTAGCCGTCCGCTGGGCGACCGCCTCCAGCCCGAGCAGGTTGACGTTGGTGGCCGCCTCGCGCGAGGGATCGATCGACGGGGGGAGGGTCGTCGTCCCGAACAGCTTCTGGTCGAGCTGGGCGTCGCGGAAGAGGAGGCCGGCGCTCGCCGAGTAGACCTTCTGCTGGCGGAGGGAGAAGGCGAGCGCGAGGAGGGTGGCGAGCAGCGTGCAGAGGAGGATCAGCGGACCGCGGCTGCGGAGCACGCGGAGGGCGTGATCGACGCCCTGGCGGCGGGGCGGCGCCAGGCCATCCGCTTGCTCACTTTTCTCCATGGTTACCCCGGTCGGTGCGGGCTGGGCCCGCATGACTAGCCGTGTCTGACCAACGAGCGAGCATCCTAGCCGCTCCGACCGTCAGGTCCGCTCGAGTTCGGCGTAGTGGGCGACCGTCCGGCGGAGGCCGTCGGCGAAGCTGACGTGGGGGGCGTAGCCGAGCATCGACCGGGCGCGGGAGATGTCGGCGAGGGAATGGCGGACGTCGCCCGGGCGCGCCGGGCGGTGCTCGGGGGTGATCGGCTGCTCGAGGATGGCCTCGAGCTCGGCGATCGTCTGGTTGAGGGTGAGCTGCTCGCCGCAGGCGACGTTGAAGACGCCGCCCTCGATGCCGGGCGCGCCCATGGCGAGGAGCGTGGCGGCGACGGCGTTCTCGACGAAGGTGAAGTCGCGTGACTGCTCGCCGTCGCCGAAGACCACCGGCGTTTCGCCGCGGAGGCCGGCGAGGATGAAGCGGGGGATGACGGCGGAGTACTGGGAGCCGGGGTCCTGGCGGGGGCCGAAGACGTTGAAGAAGCGCACAGCGACCGTCGAGAGGCCGTAGACCTCGTGGAAGGAGCGGCAGTAGCCCTCGCCGGCGAGTTTCGAGACCGCGTAGGGCGACATCGGCGCCGGGGCGAGATCTTCGTGCTTGGGCATCGCGGGGTTCGAGCCGTAGATCGAGGAGGAGGAGGCGAAGACGACGCGCTCGACCTGGGCGTCGCGGGAGGCGAGCAGCACGTTGAGGGTGCCGATGACGTTCGAGGCGTTGCTGGTCAGGGGATCCTGCACCGACCGGGGTACCGACGGGAGGGCGGCCAGATGGAACACCCGGTCGCAGCCGTTGACCGCGTTGTGGACGCGCTCGTAGCTCTGGATGTCGCCCTCGACGAGCTCGAGGTCAGCTTCTGCGAGGTTCTCGCGCCGGCCGGTGGCGAAGTTGTCGAGCACCCGGACGTCGACGCCGTCCTCGAGCAGCCGGTGGACGAGGTGCGAGCCGATGAACCCGGCGCCGCCGGTGACCAGGGCCCTCACTCGAGGCCGGCGCGCGTGGATGTCGGGGAGGCGCTCAGAGGATCTGGTTCCCGGCCGGCGAGGCGGCGAGTCTAGACGAGCGGTGGGGGCCGGAGCGCCGCTTGGCGGCTATCCTTGCCCGGGCTTTGCGGGCTGACTCGACATGACCACGCTCCGGTTTCCGCGGGAGCAGCTGGGCTTCGCGCTGGCGGCGCTGGCGCTGGCGGCGGTCACCGGGATCCTCGCGGCCACCGTGCCGGCCGCGGCGCCGGCACCCGTCGTCCTCCTCCTCGCCGCGGTCGCCGCGACCTCGATCCCGGGCGCCCGGGTCGAGACCTTCCGGGGCGGGACGGCGGGCCTCCTCCTGCTCGCCATCCTCAACGGGATCCCCGGCGTCGATCTCGCCGGGCGGACGGTCCCCGGGGGCGTGCGCCTCCAGGACGGGGCGGTCGCCCTGCTCGTCCTGTTCCTCGTCGTCTGGCGCGAGCAGGACCGGGCCTCGCCGCCGGCTTCCCCGCTGCGCCAGTGGCTGACACTGTGGTGTGTGCTGTTCGGCGCGTGGTGGGTGTTGACGATGGTACGGACGGTGGTGTTCGTCGGGGATCCCCTGCTCCAGAGCGCCCTCCTGGGCCGGGATTTCCTCTACTTCGCCGTGCTCTTCCCGGTGCTGTTGAGGACAAGGCTCACACCACGGGTGACGCACGCCTTCCTGGTGGTGGTGGCGTCTGGGCTGTGTGTGTTTGCGCTGGCGGAGATCGTCACCGCGCTGCGTCTGACCAACCTGTCGTTCCTGACCCATTCCAACATCGAGATCGCCACCGGCGGCGTGGTGCGCGTGTACGCGTCGATGAACGAGCTGGTCACGGTCGGGCTCTGCCTGTCGTTGGGCGTCGTTCTCCTGGCCCGCGACGGGGCGCTCCGGCGGCGGGCGGCGCTGCTGCTCCTGCTCTTCGTGCTCGCCTTTTTGCTCCAGCTCACCCGGGCCAACTACGTCGGCATCTTCGTCGCCGGGGCGGGGGTGATCGCCTGGTGGATGGTGTTCGCACCGGCCACCTGGCGCGGGCGCCTGCGGCGACGGGCGGCGGCGGCCGCGGTCGGCGGGGCGGTCGTGCTGGGGGCGGCGCTCGTCCTCGTGCCGGGGACGGCCGACAATCCGGCGGTGGGCGCGGTGGCCACGCGGGTCCAGACGGGGATCGTCAACGTCAACGAGTCCTCGGGCAACGTCGGCTACCGCAAGGACGTCTACCACACGATGCTCGGGGTGCTCGGCGGCGACTGGCCGGTCGGCCTGGGCTTCCTCCATCCGGCGACGCACTACTTCGCCGACCTTCCGTCCGGCTCGATCCGCAACTCGGATGTCGGACTGCTCAACGTGTTGATGACAACCGGTCTCGTCGGGAGCCTCCTCCTTTTTCTGGTGCCGGTGTTGGTTCTCGTCAAGTCGTTCGAGAAGGCGCGGCGGGTCGGCCCGTCGGCCACGTTGGCGGCGGTGGTCGTCTTCGGCCTGTCGGTGTGGGTTCTCGCCACCCTCCTGACCTCGATCACGTTGATCACGCTGTTCTCGGTCAACGGGTTGGTGCTGACGTCGTTCGTCCTGCGGGGCGCGGTGGCGGCCGTCGAGGACGAGCTCGGTTAGCGGTGGTCGGCGCCGAGGTGGCGGTGGCGATCGTGGCCTTCAACTCCGCCGAGAGCATCGGGACGTGCGTCGAGTCGGTGGTGCGGTGGCTGCCGGGGGCGGAGATCGTCGTGGTCGACAACGGGTCGACCGACGGGCCGGCGGCGGCGACCTTCGGGGCGGTCCGCGTCCTCGCCGGTGAGCGGAACGTCGGCTTCGGGCGGGCCTGCAATCGGGCGGCGGAGCTGGCCGGGGCGTCGCACGTCCTCTTCCTGAACCCGGACGCGCGGCTCGTGTCGGTCGACGCGGAGGCCCTGAGTCGGGCTCTGGCTGGTGCTGGGGCGTTCGGCTTGCGGGCGCCGGCCCTGACGGGCTCGGGGCGGCCGCTCCTGCGGCGAGAGACGTCATGGCTGCGCGACGTCGTCCGCCACGCGGTCGGTGCGTGGTGGCCGCGCGAGCTCCACCGGCCGGGGCCGGCGAGGGCGATGGGGGGGCGATTGTGGGCGGCGGCGGCGGCGGTGATGGTGCGCCGCGACGAGTTCCTCGGGGTCGGCGGCTTCGACCCGCGCTTCTTCCTCTACTACGAGGATCGCGACTTGTCGGCGCGCTACCGGGAGGCGGGGCTGCCGGTGGGCGAGCTGCCGGGCGTGGTGGCCGTCCACGCGGGCGGGGGGTCGAGCGGCGACGGCGGTCTGCGGGCGGCGCCGCTGGCGTGGGAGTACCTCGGCTGGCTCGAGTACGTCGCCGCGCGCTACGGGTTGCCGCGGGCTCGCCTGGCGTTGCGGCTGACCTGGGGTCCGCGGGCCGCGGGTCTCTGGGCGGCGCGGAGTCTGGCGGCGGGCGGGGTGGGTGCCGAGCGGGTCCGGAGGAAGGCCGCTCAGCTCGAGGATGTCGCGCGCGAGGTCCGGCGCCTGGCTCGGTCGGACGGGGCGGACGCGGACTTCTGCCCGGTGGCGCGGGAGCTCCTCAGGCGGGGCTGAGCGCCCGCGTCAGGTGGCGCGCCAGGCGGCCTGCCAGGGCGAGCGGCGGGCGAGGCCGGTGAGGAGGACACCGGCGAGGACGGCGGCGAGGAAGACGATCACCCGGACGGCGACCGGGCGGGGGTCGAGGAGGGCGGCGAGGGCGGCGGCGCCGGCGGCGGCGAGGGCGGCGCGGGCGACGAGGCTCCAGGCGATCGGAAGCCGGCCGACGTGTCCGGCGACGCGGGTGACGAAGAAGGCGAAGATGCCGGCCTCGACGGCGAGGGTGGCGGCGGCGGGGCCGACGGCGCCGGCGATGGGGATGAGGACGACGTCGAGGACGGCGTTGACGGCGAGGCCGACGGCGACGGCGAGGGCGTACTGCCGCTCGTGCCCGCGGGCGAGGAGGGCGTTGCCGAGGGTGACGTCGGCGAGGAGGAGGACGGCGGCGGCGGAGAGGACGACGAAGGCGGACGCGGCGCCGGCGTAGGCCTGGCCGAAGAGGGCCGTCATCACCGGCCGGGCGAGGATCGCGGCCCCGCTGAGGAGGAGGGCGCCGCCGCCGAGGGTGAAGGTGACCGCGCGGCCGAGGTCGCGGCCGAGCTCGGCGAGCTCGGAGGTCGCGATGCGGGCGACGTGGGGGTAGAGGACCGAACCCCAGACCATGCCGAGAGCGGTGAGGGCGTAGGGGAGCTTGCCGGCGACGGCGTACTCGCCGGTCTGGCGGGCGGAGCCGAGGTAGCCGAGGAGGATCAGGTCGATGTAGAGGTAGAGCTGGAGGACGACGAGCGGAAAGCCGACGGGGACGCTCCGGCGCAGGCGCTGGGCGAGGCGGCCGACGCCGGCGGCGGCGGGCCGGGCGAACCCGCCGATGGCGATGTAGGCGCCGGTGGCGATCACGGAGGTGACCGCGTAGCCGGCGAGGTTGAAGACGGCGTAGTCGACGACGCCGTCGTGGCCGCGGCCGAGGAGGAGGAGGACGAGGGCGCCGTAGGCGACCTGGCCGGCGATGCGGCCGACGGCGACCCAGCGGAAGCGGCTCAGGCCCATCAGCCCCCACTCGAGGAGGAGGGCGCTGGTGAGGAAGGTGACGGCGAGGATGCGCAGAAGCTCGGCGGCCTGGTGCGACGGGGCGATCAGGGGGGCGGCGAGGAGGACGAGGACGAGCGAGATCCCGTTGAGGCCGACGAGGAGGAGGGTCGTCTCGGTGGCGACGGCCCCGCGACGATCGGGGTCGACGGCGATGTCGCGGATGGCGAGGACGCCGACGCCGACGTTGAGGACGCCGAAGCAGGCGAGGATGCTGACGGCGAAGTTGTAGTCGCCGAGGTTGGCGGGGCCGACCCGCCGGGCGACGTAGGCGAGGGCGACGAAGCCGATCACCTGCCCGAGCACGGTCGAGCTGCCCATCGAGGCGAACCCACCGAGGACCGACCGGGCGCTGGTCCGCGGCCCGACGGCTATGGCGGGCCGCTGCCTTCTCCGACGGCGGCCGCGCGGCGGAGGATCCAGAAGGCGCCGGGACGGTCGGAAGGCTCGAACGAGGCGATCAGCCGGCCGAGGAGCGTCGGGTCGTCGCGGGCGAGGGCGTGGAGGGGGAGGATCACCTGGAACTCGGGGTTGAAGCTGAGAAACGCCTGGAGGAGATACTGCTCGGCCCAGGCGACCCGTCGGTCGACGACCCATTCCCGGGGGTATTCGCAGGGGAGGAAGATGTCGTGGAAGTGGATCAGCACGCCGGGGGCGAGGCGGGGGAGGACGTCGAGGATCAGGCGGGTGACGTCGCCGCCGGTCTTGACGGTATGGGTGGTGTCGACGAAGAGGACGTCATGGGGCTCGAGCTCGGCGAAGGTGGCGAGGGCGATGTCCTCGGCCGGGCTGCGGTCGACCGTGGCCGTGGGGACGGGCCCGAGGGGGTGGCCGAAGGGAAAGGGATCGAAGATGCGGTGCTCGAGGGGAAAACCGTCGGCGGCGTTGGCGTGGGCGGCGGCGGCGATCACGTGGCTCGAGGCGCCGGAGCCGAGCTCGACGAGGCGCCGGGGCTTGGCGTGGCGGAGCATGGCCCAGAGGATCTCGGCGTCGCCGGGGCCGTAGCCGCCGTTCTCGAGCCAGAACCCGCCGCCGGCGGGGGGCGGCTGGCGGGGCGGGGTGAACTCTGGGAGGTAGGGGGCGAGCTCGTTTGCGAGGAGAGCCTGTGCGGCGGGGAGTCGGAGATCGATGCCGAGGAGTTCCGACGGCTCGGTCCAGAGCCGCTCGGGGAGGGCGTCGACCTGGGGGATGGGGGTGTCGAAGTGCCGGCGGAAGAACTCGTAGCCGACGATGCCGGCGGCGCGGCGAAGGGCCTTCTCGACGCCGAGGCGGGCGCGGTGGGCCCAGGGCCGGAGCAAGGAGTCGGCGGCGGCGGCGGCGGCGAGGTTCCGGTCGGCCGCCATCAGCGGCGGGCGGTCGGTCGGGAAGCGTGGGTCGAGCGGCGGCGGAGCGATGGCGGAGGTGACAGGCTCGTCATGGCGGGCGCCCGGTCGGCGGGCGCTCCGGGCGCCGGAGAATAGTCGAGCCCGGGCGCCGCCCGCCGGCGGCGTCCCCGGGGTGGGGACGCCTGGCGGGCGGCGGGGGTAGGCGGGGTCGGGGCGAGGCTGAGGGGCGGTGGTTGCCGGCGGCGGCGGAGCGTGCCTGGGCCTGGGGTCGGCGGGCGGGTCAGAGGTCGCCGGGGACGGCGGCTTGCGGGCGAGTCAAGAGGCGCTGGGGGCGACGGTGATCCCGTGTCCGACGGCGTCCGTCTGGCCGGCGTCGTCGGTCACGTAGAGGGCGACGCTGACCTTGCCGGCGGTGGCGAAGGCGTGGGTGGGGGAAGGCCCGGTTCCGTCGGGCGTGCCGTCATTCCAGACCCAGCGGTAGGAGACGATCGCGCCGTGGGGTGCGGTGGACCGGCTGGCGTCGAAGGCGACGTCGGCACCGACCGCAGGTGTCCAGTGGCTGGGGACGTAGGCGGCGGTGGGCAGGGCGTCGCCGACGGTGAAGCCGTGGCCGACGGCGGCGGCTCCGCCGTCGTTGCTGGTGACGTAGAGGGCGACGCTGCGGAGACCGGCGGTCGTGAAGGCGTGCGTCGGGGTCGGGCCGGAGCCGTCGGGCGTGCCGTCGTTCCAGACCCAGCGGTAGGAGACGATCGAGCCGTCGCGGTCGCTGGAGGCGCTGGCGTCGAAGGAGACGATCTGGCCGGTGGCCGGTCGGTTGGTGCTGGCGGTGTAGGCGGCGACGGGCGGCGCGGTGTAGGTGATCGAGGCGGCCTGGTCGAGGCAGTTGGTCGGCCCGACGCCGTAGTTGGTGTTGTCGCCGTCGTAGCGGAGCCGGTAGGTGTAGCGCCCGGGCGTGGTGGGCCGGAACCCGGCGGAGACGTAGGTGCCGGCGCCGTTGATCGTGAGGCCGGTCGTCGAGACGGGAGTTCCGGCGCAGTAGGTGTCGTTGGGGCCGGTGACGACGAGCGTGGCGTGACCGGTGGGGTTGAGCCCGCCGGTGATGACGAGGGTGGCGCGGAGGACACCGCCGGCCTGGGTCGCGGTGAGCGTCTCGGCGATCCAGCGCTTGTTGACGATCTCGGCCTGCGACTGATCGTTGCAGACGGTGGTGTAGGCGTTGTTGTTGTCGTCCCCGCTGTAGGAGGCGATCCAGTTGTAGGTCCCCGCCGTGGTCGTCCAGTAGCGGGGGGAGTCGTCGGACCCGGTGCCGGAGACGGGGACGGTGGCGGCGAAGATCGGCTGGGTGCAGCCGGTGTCGCCGGGAGCGAAGAGCTCGAAGCTGATTGTTCCGGTGGGCGCGGTCCCGCCCATCAGGTTCGTGTGGTCCCAGACCTGAAGCCCGGCCTGGGTCGAGGGCGAGGCGTTGGTGTAGAGGCGCGGCGACGACATGGCCGAAGCGGAGGGAGCCCCGACGAGGAGCATCGCGCCGACGGCGGCGACGAGCCCAAGCATTCCCCGGCGGGAGGCGGCGAGCCTGGAGAAGGAACGGGAGGAGGGGAGGTGGGTGTGTTCGGTGTCGGCCATGGGAAGGTGATCGCCCAGGAAGAGGCCTCGGCCCGAGCAGCGTCGAGCAGCGTCGAGCAGCCCTGGACGAATAGGCGAGTCGAGGGGGCCGCGCCGAGCCGGAGCGGGGGTGCGGCGACCGGCGAACGAGGGCCGACGGCGGGTCGGGTGACGCGCCGGGCCGCGCCGGGGGCCGACTGCTCGGGTCCGGCGCTCGCCCGAGGGAGGCTCCCGGGCTTCGGGTCGAGCCCGGCGTCGGTATCCTGTCGGGAGGCTTTGCGGGCGAAGTGTTGTGGTTGCACAGAAGCCTTCCAAGCTTCTAGGGCGGGTTCGATTCCCGTCGCCCGCTTGCAGGGCCACGGGGAGTGGCGCAGTCTGGTAGCGCACCCGGCTGGGGGCCGGGCGGTCGCAGGTTCAAATCCTGTCTCCCCGA
>JBPCNA010000042.1:0-34955 GCA_051001735.1 Solirubrobacteraceae bacterium | reverse complement strand
GCGCGATGCAGCGCAGCCTCGGCGACGCGCTGAGCGCGCATGAAGGGGAGGGGTGGACCTACGACTCGCTGGAGCGCCAAGACGCCGGCGGATCCTACGACGGCGCCGGCGGATACCCCAGCCTCGTGCCGCTCGTGCTCGTCCGCCGCGGCGGGGAGGATCTCCGCCGCGCCGTCCAGCAGGCTCTCGCCGAGCGACCCGCCCCAGAGCGGCGGCGGCTCGACCGGCTCACCGGAGGCTGGAAATGGAAGATCGGCGAGGTCGGCATCGACATCTTCGAGTTCGGCGCCGGAATCGTGCGCTGCACGTGCGCCGTCCAGCCGCCCGCCTCGCTCGGACCCCATGAGATCCGCCGCACGATCGACCTGCTCAGCCGGCTCAATCCGACGCTGGCGACCGCGTCCAGCCGCCGCTCGCGGCAGCCCTGGAGGCCGTCGCCCGCGCGAGCGTCGCGCGGCTGACCGCAGAGATCGACAGGCACGTCGCGCCCGCGCGGCAACTCCCGTGGCTGACGCCGATGATCGGAGCCCTCGGCGACGCTCGCGACCCCGCGACGCCGACCGGCTCCGACCGACGCTACGCCTGGGGCCGGCTGCTATGGCTCCACCCGATCCTCGTATTCTCGACGCCCCAAGCGTCGACCGCCGCCGACGTCGACGCGATCGCGCAGCCGTTCAAGTCCGACTTCCACCGCTGCGTGGACATCTCCTACGGCCTGTTCGCCCCCGGCATCGAGATCAGCGTGATCGTCGGGCGGGGCTCGACCCGCGCCCGCGACACGTTCCTCTGGCTGACCTCCGTCAACTGGGCGTACTACGCGCTGTTCATGGAGATCGACCGCGGACTGCTCGCCACCCTGGACGACGAGCGCTGGCGCGCCCCGGCCTCCCTCGCCGAACTCGAGCGCGACGCCACCGAGATGTTCGGCGTGCGCCTGCGCGTCCAGAGCGTGCACGCCCGGCTCGGATCGATCCTGATGGACATCGGGGGCGGCGCGCTCACCCTGTGGGAGGCAATCGCCGAAGCGCAGCGATTCGACGCGCTTGTCACCGCCGTCCAGGTCAAGGTCGACCTGCTCCAGCGGCTCGCCGATCAACGCATCGGCGAAGCCGCTGCGGCAAGAGCCCGCCGCACCGGCAACATCCTCCGCGCTCTGTCCGCGCTGACGCTCATCACGGTCGTGACCGGCGTCATCGGAAGCCTCGTCGGCTCACGGTCAGACCAAATCGGCCACACGTTCTTCCGCGTCACCGCTGTCACCGTCGCCGCGCTCCTCGCCGGGACGCTGTTCTTCGTGCAGCGCGACATCGCGCTCAAGCGCGAGAGGCGACGCCGAAGCGCCCGCCGCCGCTCGTCGACCCCCGTCATCCCGCGATCTCCGGGCACCGGCCCGGCGCTTCCTCAACCCGAGCCCGGGTACCGCGAGCCGACATCCTTCAACCTGTAGACCGATACATGCCGAACGCTCGACCCCGCAAACGGCTCGCCGCGCCAATCACCGGTGCGCCCGTGCAGCTCGAAGCCTGCCGCCTCCGCCATCAGATCCAGCTCCGACGGCCACGCGTAGGTGTCGTTGACCTCCACCAGACGCACGCCGCTGGAGCGCAGATGCACCAGCATCCGTTGCACGCGACTGGTCGGCAGGTCATAGCGAGCCAGCTGCAGCTCGACATGATCCGCAGTCACCGACCGCGGCCAGATCGACCATGCACCGCCCAGCTGGTCGGGCTGCAGCACATACGCCTCGACCACGAAGAATCCGCCCGGCTCGAGATGACGCGCCGCGTTGCGAAAGCACGCCGCCTGATCAGCGCGGCTCCCGGGGGCGAAGATCGCGTTCATCGTCACGACGACGACATCGAACGTACGGTTTATCCGCGCAGACACGAAGTCGCCGACGACGACCTCGACCTCGCGCCCGCGCGGCTTCTCGATCAGTCGAGCGAGCATCGCCGTCGACTCCTCGATGCCCGACACGTCGACGCCGCGCTCCAGCAATCCCAACGCAACGCGACCCGTCCCCACCCCGAACTCGAGCACCGCACCCGAGCGACCCCCACCCCCGGCCAGGCTCGCCAAGAACGCCACCGTCGCATCGGTCTGCAGGGACTCATGCGAGTCCGGATAGAGCGCGTCGAAATCCGGGCCGATCGCGGCGCCGTACGCGGTGGGATCGTGCTCACTCACCATGTGGTGTCTACCAGCCCGCCGCCGCCGTGTCGACAGGACGGCAACGGCCGCAGACCGGGCGGTCGCCCAACCCGTGACGGCGGCGCCGTGGGGTCGACCGATTCGCCTGCTGTGACACTGCCGCCTGGTTTCGGGCCGCCTCGCGCTGCGTCTCGGGCGACGTCGTCAGTCGGTGGCCGCGCCCGCCCGGAGCGGCCCGCGGAACGCACAGGTTCGCCGGTCCGAGGGTCTCGCGGGCGAACAAGGGTCGCGAGCGAGCGGTCCTCCGTCCGCGGAACGGCGCTTCGGCGAACCGTGGGGCGCTGGGGGCGACCGCCGGCGCCCGCGGCGCCGGGTCCGACCGGGGTCTACTCGGCGCCGGAGCGATGACGCGACCGGTTCCCCGAGTGGCACATCGGTGGCGTCATGCCCAACTGTGAAGTGTCGTGGAAAGTTCAGCGGAAGTGGAGCGAATGGTTCAGTAGACGGGGACGAGGGCTTCGGAGTGGCGCCGTTCCGGCGTCGCCGACTTGGGATTCCCGCACGTTAGGCTGGGTCAGGATCGTCGCGGTCGGCCTGTTGGGCGAGCGGGAAACGCGATGACCGTCGCGTCGTTCGTTGGCACGGCGTCGGCTACGGTCGCGGTTCTGTAGCTCCGTAGGGTCTCGTAGAGCTGGGCGGGATCGGGCGCGGTGGCGAGGATGATCGCCCCGATGAGTTGCGGTCTGCTGATCCTGCCGTGACCGGCGTCGCGGAGCGCGGGGATCAGCACGTCGTCGAGACGCTTGACGATCGCGGGCGGCAGCATGAGAGAGATCGACTGGGCGGCGATGTCGTGGATGTCGTCGTGGGGCTGCTGGGTCTTGGGGGGGGTTGGTTCGGTCACCGTCTTTCCGTCCTAGCGGAATCATATGTTTCCGCTATGTTCTTGGCATCGGCGCGATAGGCCCATGACCGATCCGACTGTTTGGGAACGGGATGCGCCGGCGCCTGCGCGCCGGCCGCTGCGGCTTGTCGCGGGCGGAGCGCGACCGTCCTCAGGCTGGATGCCTGGTCCTGCGGCTGGTCATGTGGAATCGGATCGGGCGCGCCATCCGAGCGAAACGGGACGACCGGGCGATGCGGTAGAGCCGGTCGCTCTGAGGTGGGACGCGCGCGCGCGGGAGGTGGCGCGGGCGGCCGAAACACGAGGCCTGCATTTCGACACGGCCGTGTCGTTGGTACTCGAGCGGCAGTTGGTTGACATAGATTTGGCCGCCCACGACTTGGCGGCGCAGGTGGTCGTGTTGGATTGCGTTGCCGAGCGAGCGCAGGTCGCGACAACGTTGGACGCGGTCTCCTCCGCGTATTTCTCGATGCTTGCCGCGCAGAATGCGCTAGCCCGCTCGCCCGCGGCCGTGTGTGCCGGCGAGATTGTCTGCCTCGTGCCTTCGCGGCTGTGGACGCGCCTTGAGGCGGGCGGGAACCCGCCGTTCGAGCTTGGGGCTTCGCAGCTCGATGGAGCCGTGGCGTGGGAGCGGGCCGCAGCTCTCGCGGGGTTGACGATGACCGAGTGGGCGATGCGCACACTCCTGCTGCGCCTGTCGAATTGATCCGCGGCCGCAGTGGGTTGTGCCCAGGGTCAGACGGGCCGGGGGCCCTGTGTGGCTAGACCGTCTGGTGCTTCGAGCGGCAGCCGGGGTGATCCGGGTGCGCGCGCACCGCTTTTCGGCGTCCGCTACAGCGCGCGACCTTGAGCTTGGCCGGGGCGTTCCCGGGCACCGGCGGCGCGACGCCACGCGGGGGGAAGGGGCTTAAGTCCGATCTGCTCGCGGCGCCGTTCGACGCGGGCGAGCCGGTCGTTGAGACGGTCGGTAGCGATCTGCGGTGACAGGGAGGCGGCGCGCCGCGCGGCCTGCATCGCCTCCCATGCGTTGTGTAGCACGCGGTCGTGCTCGCCCTGAGGAGGCTCGTTCTCGGGATGGTGCCCGCATCGGCAGCCGAAGCGCCGGAACGACTGAGCTTCCCGTGTGCGTCCGCGTTCGCTGTGCGCGAAGCTGTGGATCACGGCGCCGTGGAAGACGTGGGTGCGCCGGCGAATCTCGTCCTTGTTGTCGCTGTCGGGGTCGACCGGCTTCGGTTCACGGGGTAGGAGATTCAGCGTGCTGCGGCCGGGTCCGGCGCAGACGCCGGCCAAGCCATTCGTGAGGGCGGCGGCCCAAAGGTGGCCGAGCCCTCCGACGACTACCGGCTTGGCGGTGTTCTCCTGCAACTGCAGGCCGAGGTCGCGCATTTGGTCAAACCGCACGGTGGAGGTATTGAAGTTGCTGATCCACACCCAGACGCCGTCAGGTCCGTCGTCGTCGGCGAGCAGTTCGGTGTACGCGCCGACCAGCCAGCGGATGACTGCGGGGTTGAGGGCGGTCGAGTCGATCGTCAGGTTGGCGAGCAGCGCGCGGCGGGGCGTGGTTCCGCGGGCGCGACGCAGGCCGAGGCGACCCATGCGCTCGGCGCAGTCGGCGGCCATCGCGAGGTCGTTTCGGCGTGCTGTGCCGACTGGCTCCCGGGAGTAGTGCCCTGGGGAGATGAGCGTCGTCGCACGGCCAGCCAGCTGCGCTTGCAAGTAGGGAATGACGAGATCGTGGCGTTCGTCCGGGGTGGCGAGTCGCCGGTTGGGGTTGCGGCTGCGTCCGGTCGCGTCATACCCGAGTGCCCGCCACCGATGATCGCGTAGCGGATGGCCGACGGGAAGTTGGTTGCGCCACGCCTCTCCGTCGAGTGTGACGCCGAGGCCGTATTGGCTCAGCGCTTCATGGATGGTCGGGCCGCTGCGGGCGGCGTCTGGCAGCCGCAGCGCGACGGTGCCCACCACCTGCCGGTCAACGGCCCCGAGAAGCTGGCGGCGGTTTCGATCGCCGAGCCAGTACACGAGCGACCGGGCGTCCATCGACGGATGGGGCGAGAGATATGCCTTCGTGGTGATCACCACCAGCAAGCGTGACCGGCTCGTCGGACGCCACGCACCGGCCGGTGCCCGACGGGCGCGGTGACACGAGGGCCCCCGTGTTGAGGGATCGTGCTGTCGGCGGTATCGTCCTCGCCGCGCGCAACGATTATCGCGCGGATCAAGCTCCGCGGCCGCGGTCGACGAGACGCAACCGCCGGCTTACCGCGATCGACGAGTCGCCGTCGTCCCAACCGCTCCAGTCGGTCCGCCCCCGTATTTCCCCTGCTGGGGACGTGAGCGGTCTCCGTGGCTGTCGTGGGTGGCGGGTCGTCGCGGGTGAGGCGGGCCGCCGCGTCTGAAGTCGTCGGCGACCGGCGCCGCCGCTTCGCGGGCGCTGGTCGCTGCGCGCTCCGCGACGGCATCGCGCGCGCCGGCCCACGCGGACGCGCCGGCCCACGGTTCGTTGGTCTGCGGTCGACGATCGCGGAACCGTTCGCGAGTAGATCTCCGGCTGGCGACCGGAGGCCACGCGCCGGCACCTCGGGCATGAGCTGGGCCAGCCCCTCCCGCACGCGGCACCTCTGTGAGGGTCGCGGCGTGGGTCAGCGTCTGCGTCGCGCGAGGCGGAGCGCCGCGGCCTGGCGGCGCAGGTCGTCGGCGCTCATGATCGAGGTGACCGCGATCCGTCGGACTGTGAGGCCGGCGGCGTCGAGGGCGTCCGTGAGGCGCACAGCGGCGTAGACGTCAGCCTCGCGGTCGAACACGAGGACGCATTGCGCCGCTCCGTCGATCCTGGCCGCCCAGACGACCTCGCCTGTCTTCGTGGCGTCGCGAAGCTCCGCGGCGAACGTGCCCTCCTGCCCGTCCGCGATCGTGACGAGGAGGGCCTGCTGCCCGGGGACGAGCGTCCCGCGCGGCTGTGCGCCTCCAATCGCGTCGAGCAGCAGCTCCCGCTGCCCGGCCGCCAGCTCGAACCGGGGCGGTCCGTCGGGCCCCGACGTCGAGGTCACCGCCCCGCGTTCGTCTCGGAGCCACGCCAGCGACCTGGCCGTGTTGCTCGGGTCCGCCCCGAGCTCGGCAGCGACTTGATACGCCGCTCTTGGCCCGTTGAGTAGCTGCGCCCCGATCGCGCGGCGCGCCGCCGTCGTCCACGCCGTGTCTTTCGCCAAGGCGTCGTCCCCCTCTGAAGCTGTCGGTCATGACCATAGCCAAGTGTCGACTGCGTCCCGGTCTTGGCGTCCGTCTGGGTACCCATACTATGGTCATGACCGGCACTGACGCCGTCCTTCGCGCGCGGGCCCCGAGCGGATTCGGCGGCCGTGCTCCAACGTCGATCGGACCTCGGAGTAGCCGCGAGCACGGAATTCGGGCAAGATGGTGCCCCGGCGTGTCGGCCAACCGACTGGGCCGCCGGCTTCAGCAGGTGCCAACCAAGAACCGTGTCATCCGGGACCCGCTATACGGGTACATCTCCCTCCCCGGGCCTCTAGCCGCGATCATCGACCACCCGCTGTATCAGCGGCTCAGGCGCGTCGGCCAGACGTCCATGACCTCGGCCGTGTACCCGACCGCCAACGGGACTCGGTTCGAGCACGGCCTCGGAGCGATGCACCTCGCCGCGCGGGGCCTGCGTGCGGCGTGGGGAAACGCGGGCGCCGAGGCGCAGAAGGCCTTCCTCGGCGCCGTCCAGGCGGACGACGCGATTCCCAGGGAGATCGCCGCGAAGCCTGACGCGGTCGTCGACCTCCTGGTCCTCGCCGTGGGGGCCGCGGCTCTTCTGCATGACATTGGCCACCCTCCCTTCTCGCACGTCCTTGAGCCGCTATACGCGTCTTTGGCTGTCGACCACTTCGAGGACTCGCCCGAGCTGGCGGAGGAGTGGACCTTGTCCGGATGTCCCTATCACGAGTTCGTCGGCCTCCTGATGGCTGCGCAGATCACCCGGGACCTGCGTCCGGAGCCGCTTGGCGCGGTGACGATGCGGGTGCTGCGGGCCGACGAGAATGGACGCAAGTGGGCTGACGTGCTCCACTCGATCGTTGCTGGGGAGGTCGATGTCGACCGACTCGACTACGTGATGCGCGACGCGCAGAAGGCGGGGACGGAGTTCGGGGCAATCGACTACGCGCGTCTGGTCGACGCCCTGGAGCTCCACGTGACGTCCAGCGGATTCCGGATCGCGCCGGGCGTACGGGCCCGGTCGGCGGTGGAGACGTTGCTGTTGCAGCGAACGCAGGCGTATAAGTGGATCACCTACCACCCGAAGGTGGTCGGGTCCAACACCGCGCTGAGCCGAGCCATGGAGGCGCTGCTGGACCTCACGCGCAGCGAGGGCACGTTCATGGCGGTCGGACAACGCCAGGCGGCAGGACCGGTCTTCGCGTCGGTGTGGCCGAACCTCAACTATGTGCGCCCGGTGCACGCGGACTTGAGACGCATCCTGAGCATGCTGACGTCGGCGCCCAGGGACGGCGAGGGCGAAGCGCAGCTGTCGTTAGGGGAGCAACTCGGCGAGCTTCTCATCCCGCTGACGGAGAAGCTGCGGGTCGACCTGCAGGCGTCGATCGACGACAGCGTCATCGTCGAGTCACTGAAGTCCGCGTCGCTGGTGGCGCAGGTTCTGTTGGACTCCGGCGCCCCCGACGCCGACCTGCGGGATCAGCTGAGCAGGCTCCTCACCTTCCAGCAGCACGCGCTGTACCGGCTCCAGAACTGTCTTGCGGCCTGGAAGACGGTCGAGGAGTTCGCCAAGGCCTCAAGGCGGATGGTCGCCAAGCTGAGCGATGCCGTGCGAGCCGCCTACGACGACGTCATCCGACGTCACGAGTTCAAGGATCACCCGGCGGCCCTTCGTGGCCTTGAGGGAGACCGCGACGACGTGCTGCGATGGCTCGCTGACGATCCCGTGATCGGGGTCAACAGGCTCGTCACGACCCTCTTCGACGGCGAGCCCACGTACTTGCGGGACTTCGCCGGGATGCTCACCATCGAGTGCCCCAGGCTGAACGGGGCGCCGGGCCACTGGGAGCTGGCGTACACCGGCTTCACGTCGGTAAAGCAGGACGACGAGGCGGCCGTCCTGTTCGACGGCGAGGAGCCGCAAAAGCTGTATGAGTCCTCGAAGCTGGCACGGGCGCTGGGCGACGTCGAGGCAAGTCGCTTTCGGCTTTGCGCGTTCTTCTTCGTCACGTATCCAGGGCTGATCCAGGTGTCCGAGGAGGTCGACCGTCGGGAGCTGCGGGCGATGCTGATGGGCGAGTTCATGGCGGCGTTCCCAGTGTTCGTCGAGCAGAGGCTGCCCGCGATCGTGACCGACGAGTTCTTCAGCGAGCGTCAGAGCGACTACTAGTAGAGGAGAAGCATCCGATGGAGGCCAGTAGCAGAGCCAGAGGCGGAGGGACGACCGAACGACAGGGACGGGCGAAGCCGGCGGTGTCGCCGCTTCCTCGCCAGTCCGCGGCAAAGGTCCGCCGCGAGATCATCAGGGTCCTCGCGCCCGACCGCGCCATGACGCCGAACGAGATCCAGCAGGCCGTCGCGAAGCGACTGCCGACGGCCGAGCGCGCGTCGATCAAGGCGCAGATCCGGGCGTTGCGCGACAGCGAGTACGTCGCGCCGTCCCAGAGCGACACAGGCAAGGTCGCCCTCACGGAGAGCGGCGTGCGCTGGTCCGACGGAATAGAGGCCCTCGCCGTCGGCGAGTAGGGGTGGCCGTTGACGAAGCAGGATATTGGTGCGAGTCGGATCGCCCCTCAGGCGGCTGACCGGTCGAGGCCGAGCTGTTCCCCGGCTGGCGCCACCACTGCTTCATCACCAACCACACTGCCGGGTTCTGCGCGTCGCCGCGTGACCGCGGCCTCGCGGTACGCTCTGCCCGTGATTGCCTCCGGCTATCTGGTGTCGCCGAGCCTGGGTCTCATCCTCTGGACCCTCCTCATCGGGCTCGCGTTCATCGGCGGGTGCGTGACCGCCGCCAAGGGCCAGTGGGGTTGGCTTCTGGTCGGGCTGCTCACCGGCGGCCTTCCTCTCCTCGTCACGGCGTTCGTCTCGGCGTTGCCGGGCAGCCTCTGGGCCCGGTTCGTCGGGCGTGATCGGGCGGCCCAGCGTGTCAGCAGATGACGGACCTGGGCCGGCTCGGGTCAGAGGAGCCGACTAGCCGCGGCGCAGAGAACGTCGTCCCGCGTTATGGAAAGGGCTTTCCCAACCTCCCGTACTACAACCACAAGCCAATCTGCCCGGGATACAAGGGCGGGGGGCCGCGCGGCGATAGTGGGGCGTCGCTGTTCATTGACCTCACGGGACTCATCGTGTGCGCGCCGATCTCAGTTGCCAATCCCGCCATCGGCGGCGCGTGTGGCGCCGGCACTATCGCATGAGTCACACGGTTGGATAGCATCGTAATGGGCGAGAAAAGAGCACCCCGGAAGGAAGCGGGCGGACTGCGCTGGCGACGGCCGTCGAAGGATCCGGCTGACTATGCCCGACCGTCGGGTGGCGGACTGCGCAAGCCCAGGGAGTACCGAATCGTGGGGTTCCTCTCGCTCATGGCGGCGCTCATTCTCAACCTTGTTGGCGTCGGTCCGGCGCTTCCGTTAATCGGCGTCGGACTTCTGTGCGTCGTGCTGAGTTTCCTGTCCAAACGCTAGGTAAAGGTGCCGCGAGCGGCCCTGCGGGATGACAGCCAGGCCGTCAGCCGCTACGCCGGCGGCGACCCAGTCGACTGTTCGGACCCATCCGGCGTATGCTTCCTCCTTCGTAGCCCACTGCTTGGGGCCGAGGGCTAACGAGTACGTTGAGAGGTATGACTTGACGTCACTGAGGACGTGCGCTCGGCGCTGCTCAACTCACTCCATGTGGAGCGGCACGCTGGATGAGGATGCATGCGTCGCTGTCGTGCGCTTGGCCGGCGGCTGCGGCGAGCTCGACAGCGCGAGTCCACGTGCCGAACCGTTTGATGATCGCGCGCGCCGATGGGATCGCCGGGTCGGTGCGGCCGTGGCGGCGCGCGGTGCGGACCGCGAGGCTCGCCCATCGCGTGTAGGTGCTCCGGGAGGGCCATGTCCCGATCACGAGCCGGCACTGCTCGACCGAAACGAGCAGGTCGGCCCGCGAGGAGTATCGCCGCGCGCTGCTTCGGCGGCTGTCGCCGGGTGAGCCCGGGCCGGCTTGGTGGATGAGCTTTGTCGCCGCTTCAAGTGCGCGTATCCAGCCGCCGTAAGCGCGGCTCAGCTGGCTGCGCGATGGCCACGACACGCCGCTCGCGCTACGCGCAGCGCGCAGCGCGTCGTAGGTGTCGGCGCTCGCCCGTTCGATGCCTACGGAGTCGACGAGCTCGAGGAGGAGGCCCAGGCGCGCTTCGCGCAGCTCCGCCGGCGTGGGGGCCGCGATGCTGTTGGCGAGCATTTCGCGAAGCTCTCGGCGCGTGTCGACTGGTAGATGTCGCGCCACCGCCACGACGACCAGTGCCTGTGGGCTCGACGCGGTCACGCCGCGACCCGCCCTGTGACGGTGTCGCTGTCGTCGACCAATGGGTCGCACGGGCGCTGCCTCGTCGCGAGCGCGTTCTGCTTGGCTGTCGCCCAAGCCCCGTCGTTCCTCGTGATCACTCCCAGGCTCGCCAGCCGCGGAGCATCAGGCTCTAGAACCTTCCTCTTGCGCCATTCGAAGTACTCCTCGCACTTCATGTCTGCGCCGAGGTCGTCGATCGCTAAAAGGAGCGACTGCGTGATCACAGCCGGCGTGATCCTGCTCCCGCGGCCCCGGCATTCCTGGGCTGCCCGCTCCGGTGTCTTCAGCCCGGCGGCGACGAGCACCCCCGGCCACGAGCCGTGAGCGCGGCGAATCGAGTTCACCGAAGGTATCGCCGGCAGTTCCCCGTTCGCCTCGAGTCTGGCGAGCTCCATCGCCCGCCACTCGCAGAACGCCGTGCACGTCAGGTCACCGGGCCCCGTGGCGACATGCGCCGCCCGGATTGCCGCCAGCCCGATCTCCGCATGATCGCGATAGCGCAAGCGCGGACCCTGGATGCTCGCGTGAAGACCCGCACGCGCCAGGGCGTTCGCGTAGGACCCGAACCGGTTGATCAGCGACCCCAGACTCGTCGGTAGCAACGGCAAGTCCTCACCCACGCTCCGCTCGCGCTCACGAGCCCACGCCCGGTACGC
The DNA here is from genome assembly GCA_051001735.1 of Solirubrobacteraceae bacterium. Taxonomy (GTDB): domain Bacteria; phylum Actinomycetota; class Thermoleophilia; order Solirubrobacterales; family Solirubrobacteraceae; genus Palsa-513. The sequence continues at coordinate 23,696 of JBPCNA010000042.1, read as the reverse complement.
CCGAAACAACAGCGGCTGGCCCGTCTCGGCGGCGCACTCCCGCAGCCCCGCGAGGATCTCGTCGTCGCTCGCGAGCTTCCTGCGCCCCCGGAACTGCAGCGCTCGCAGATCAGCCGTCGGCTCGAGGCCCGCCGCGTCCAACGCCTTCGCCCAGCCGCCGAACGTCCCCGCCACAAACGACGCCGACGGCACCCCCCGCTCCCGCAAGCCCAGTCGCCACTCCTCGTACCGGCCCTTCGACGGCACAGCCCGCAACTCGCCGCGACATCTCCCGAGCGCCGCAAGCGCAAGACGCTCCCGCACGGATCCCACCATCCGGTCCACCGAGTCGAGCTCCGCGAGAACCAGCCGTCGGTCCGCCACGTCGAGATCCTTCAACACCCCGAAGATCGCCGCAGCCAACGGATCCGTTCCCCGGCGAGACCGCGGCAACCGATGAACTTCGTCGGCGGTCGCAGCCGACACGCCGACCTTCTGAGCGGCTCGATCCGCGTTCTCGTCAACGACATCCACCAGGCCGACGATAGAACCGACCGCGGACAGCGAGCGGCCCTCAGCGGACCCTGCACTGGGAAAATCACGCGCGTCCGGCCGGCAGGCTGCCAGGGAATCGACGCAAGCCAGAACCTCAGCAGCGACGGGCGATTCCGGCCCTCCTGACCGCTCGTCTGGGAAGACCGGTCGCACGAGCTGGGAAACTCCCTCAAAGCGCCCGCCGTTTGGGCGCCGAAAACCCAATCACCACCGACCTGGGAACCATTCCCGGACTAACCCATCGTCGTCGCGCGTCGGATCCACGACCACCGGGTCAAGCGCTGGCGCCGCCTCGACCTGGGATCCATGCGGTGCGTCATCGAAGCCCGGCGGCGGGTGATCCTCCGCCCCGATTGCGCCGTGCACCTCGAGGCGGTCCCGCGGCCGCGCGGGGACGCGGCGCACACCCACCGACCTCGAGGACACCGTGACATGGCGCGCGCGGCAGATGGCCAAGACCCCGATCACCCGGCTACTCCGGATCGGCTGGGACACCGTCGGGCGGATCGTCCAGCGAGTCGTCGCCGAACCCCTCGCCGAGCGCCGCCCCCGACGGTCTCGTCACGATCGGCGTCGACGAGATCAGCTACCGTCGCGGCCACCGCCAAGGCATCCTCGCCGCGATCCGCCTCGACCTCTCCAACGGCCGCCTCGAAGGACTCAAACACCCGCATCCGCCTGATCAGCCGCCGCGGCTTCGGCTTGCCCCCCCGAACCCCTGATCGCCCTCGTCTACCTCTGCTGCCCGGGCATCACGATCACCTACGCCTATGACTTCACCTACAACTCGACCGGAGCACCGATCGACGGGTCACCGTCCTGCCGCCCGACTCGAGCGCGTCGTCGCCCGCGCCGGACTCGACCGAGCCTCGAGCTGCCCCAGCGCGACGACCTGCGACGAGGAATACTGGCCGGGCGATGCGTTCAGGCCCGGCGCGCACCAAGCCGCGCCAGAAAGGGCCACTGGCCCGGCAACGCGGCAAGCATACTCACCAGAAACGACATTGTGGACTACGGAAGTAGGGCCCAACCGAAACTCATGAACCCCAGCTGCGTTAGGATTAGGCAAGTGCAGGTGCCATCGCTGGCCTACGTACCCCAGAAGGGATCGAGGTGATGGGTCGGAAACAATGGACTGCGGGCCTGGTCAGCCTCGCGAGGCGGCCGGTCGTCACCTTGATTCTCGTGCTCGTGTCTTCGGGGTGCTGGGCGAACATGGCGAAGGCGGACGCGTTCAGGTTCGATCTTCCGCAGCACTACGCTGGCCCGACTCCCGCACAGCTCGCTGTGGGGCGCTTGACCTCGGGTCGGCGTTCCGACGTCGTGACCGCGAACACCGATAACTCGGTCACCGTGTATCTGGCGAACGCGGACGGGACCTTCCAGCCTAGTAGTACGATCCAGCTGGGTCCTCCCGGCGGCGCTCGGACTAATGCGATCACGATCGGCGACGTAAACGGCGACGGGTCGAATGACGTCGTCGCGGCCTCGGGGTGCAGCATCTATGTTCTGCTTGGCCGCGGCGACGGGACCTTCGACGCGCCCAAGACGACACCCGCCCCGCACTCCGCCGGGGGATTCGGCTGCGGCGCCGTTCAATCCCTGCAGCTCGGGCGACTCGGTACCGACAGTGCGATGGACCTCGTGACGGCCGATGGCTTCCCGCCGGGCGCCGACCATGCGACGGTATCGACCCTTGCGGGAAACAACGACGGTACTTTTGGCAATCCGCAGAACTATGGCGTTGGCAGCACCTATGACACCGTCTGGGTCGTAAGGCTCGCGGACTTCAACCACGACGGCTACCTCGACGTGGCGGCGGCGACAAACGGAGCCGGCGCGACCGGCACCAGTGTGCTGCTGGGTACAGCGAGCAGCGCGCTTCAGAGCCCGACCTACCTCGGAAACCCCCCGGGCACCGGAGGAACTCCGCCGGGCGGCATGACGGTCGCGGACTTCAACCACGACGGCAGCCCTGACGTCCTCACCGTACGCTGGGGCGTCCTCGCTGTACGCCTCGGCCACGGCGACGGGACCTTCGATGACTGGAAGACGACTGCCACGAGCCCCGGTACGGCCTCGGTCACCGCGCCCGACCTCGATCACGACGGACTCCCCGACGTTGCCCTTACGCCCGGATCATCCGGGCTCACGGCCGCGCCACCGGTCCTCGCCGTCCAAAAGGGTCTCGGCGACGGCTCCTTCAGCACGCCGCCCGAGACCTACAACCAATTCGACCCTGGCGAGCGGCCCATCAGCTATGGGGACTTCAGGGGCAACGGGCAACAGGATCTCGTGACCGTCTACCTCGGCTACGGCGGGATCAACATATACCTCAACCAAACCGGAGCCCCATCCGCCGCATTCGCCTGTACCAAGCCGGATCCCACGACGGGCGCTTGCGAGGACCTTTCGACGGATCCTCTGGAGGTCCGGCTCGCGGCCCACACAAGCGAAGACGACCATGCGGACCGCAAGAGAACGGTCAACTCCAAGATCGATTTCCGCGTGTCCAGAACGGATGGCGCGCCCCTAAGCCCAGCAGACGCAGTCCATTGCGAGATGAATGTGGTCTCCAGCCAGACGGTTTTTGGACCCGACCCCAGCAACCCTTATGGTGTTTCCAACTCTCAGGATCCTACAGGCGGCCCCGACTACCACGAGAAGATCCAAGGATGTCAGTTCGGGGCAGGAAAGCTTTTGGGCGAACTTGACTACTCAAGCCCCACGGTCGATCAGGTTCAATTCGAGATCACCGATCCGCATGGCGGTGTTCACTTCTCGAACGCAGCACTGGTCGTCTTCACTGATGGGCCGCGACTGGTCTACTGCCCGCGGTTCGAAGACCGCGGGAAGATCTGTGATGACAGCGGAAAGGAGGTCAAGCAGGCAGTTAAGGATGTTGCAGAATGGGGACTGCGCGCTGACACGCTTTTGCATTGCGGTGAGTTGGCAGCGTCACTCATCGAAGCTGGTCCGGCGGCTAGCGTGACCGGCTGCGCCTTATCGATCGCGGGCGAACTTGCCCTGTCGGTGCTGCTCCACGACCCGCCCGACCGCGCCGGTCGCACGCTCGCCTTGCCGCAAGCGTTCCCGGCCAGCGGTCGCTTCCGAGTCAGATGTCACCCCGCGGCGCGAGCCCCATGTGCCCGCCTCCGCGTCGCCTACGGGCGGTGGCAGGTTGCCGACGCCGCCCGTGTGAGCTCGCTTGAGGCGCTAGCCCGCACGGGAAATAGGGCTCAAAGCGCCCTTGCGACAAAGGACTACTCCGCGCTCGCCGCCCAGAACGCGACGCTGCGCGTCCTCGCGGGCGTGACGCTGCGGGCCTTCCATGTCGAGCGCGTGTCCCGGCTGAGGCTCGCAAGCGCGATCAGCCGAGCACACCTCGACCGCCATGTCGATTCGCGATTGATACTGGCGCAGGTGATCCGGCGGTCCGCGCACGGCATCAGCCTCCCACGCTGGCTCATCCGCCGCCTCGTCGGTGATCGCTTCGCGCGGTCCCGCGCCGAGGTCGCCCGCGCCCTTGCGCGAACGCTCAGGACTCCGGGGACGCCTCCGACCACCCTGGTCCAAATCCTCAGAGCCCGGGAACTCGACCTGAGCAGGCTGCGTGCGGCGTCCGCCAGCGTGGCGGTCGCCGACGTCGAAACGGTCGCGGTCGCACTTGAGCGGCAGGGAGCGGTGAGTCCCGGATTGCTTGTCCGACTCGCCCCCGATATGCGTACGCTTCGTGACGCATGCACATCGACGGCGCGGACAACCGCGAAGGGAAGGCTACTGGTCGATCTTCGTCAGATTCCAGCGAAACCTGTGTTTGAGTTCCTGTCGGCCGCCGTCCGAGCCGTCGGACCCAGAGCAGCGCTGCCGGCGGTCGCAAACTGCTGAGCACCCCAGTAGGTCGGCGGCCGCCCTCCGGCTGTGGTCGCAGGTGCACTTCGCCGCGCGTGAACGATGTCGCCGCCGACAATCGGGGTGGCTCAGGCCAGTACCTCGAGCACTGCCGGGCGCCGGAAGACCAGCCCGGTCGCGGCGGCCGCGGCGTCGACCAGCTCGACCTCGGGCACGCGGGCGAGAAGCTCGGAGACGGCCGTGCGCACCTCGAGGCGAGCCAGGTGAACCCCGATGCAGACGTGCGGCCCGGCCGCGAACGCCAGGTGGCCGACCCGGCGATCGCGGTGGAGGCGGAACCGGTCGGGCTCGGCGAAGGCGGCCGGGTCGCGGTTGGCGCCGGCGATGGAGAGGCTGACGAGTTCGCCTGCCGCGATCGGCGCTCCCCCGACTTCGAGGTCCCGGGTGGCGTAGCGGTCGAGCAGCGCCGCCGCCGGTTCGAGGCGCAGCGACTCCTCGATCGCCGCCGCGAGCAGCCGACCGTCCTCGCGGACCGCCGACAGCGCCTCCGGCTCGCGCAGGAGGGCGAGGATCGCGTTCAGGAGCATTCCCTCCGTCGTGTCGATGCCGCCGAAGAGCAGCACCGCGGCGTCGGAGGCGATCTCGCCGGGCTCGAGCGTCCCCGTTCCGAGGGCGGCGTGCAGGACTGAGCCGCCGTCCCGGCCGAGCACGGCGAGGATCCCCTCGCGGAGCGCGGCGGACGCGGCGGCCCCACTCGCCGGCAGCGCGGCACCAGCGCTCAGCGCGCTGACCGCCGCGGAGATCTCCGTGTAGGCGGCCACGAGCGCGTCGGCGCCGATCGCTTCGAGGCCGAGCGCGCGCATCATCGTCCGCGCGGCCAGCGGCGCAGCCAGTTCGCGCCGCAGCTCGCCGCCTCCCCGGGCGGCGATCCCCGCGATCAGCTCGCCCGCGTCGGCGGCCACGGCGACGGCGAACCGCTCCTGCGTCGCGCGAAGGCGAAACGAACCGGCGAACGCCGAGCGGTGGCGGAGGTGCTCGGCCCCGTCTCGGCTCAGCATGCTCGGCCCGACCACCCGCGCCGTGCTGAAGCGGGGATCGTCGACGGTGAGCCGCTCGGAATCGCGCAGGGCCGCGACCACCTCGGCGCGGGAGGTGACGAGCCAGCCGCCGAGCGCCGGGACCCAGGACACCGGCTCGGTCTCCCGCAGGCGGCGAAGCACGGGATGGAGCGCTCCTGAGAGGTCATCGACGGTGACGCGGCTCCCGAGCGGGAAGCGCCCGCGGCGTTCCGTTGCGCGCGGTGGCTGCTGGTCGGCCCGCCGCGCCTCCGCCTCCCTCACCGAGGCGTTATACACCCCGCTGATGCTTGCCCGGCGGGCCGTCGTGGTTGTGTACCCGGTAGCGACCCCATTTGCCGGGGCCGACGAGCAGCGCGATGTGTTCTTCTCCGGACCGGATCTGCCTCAGCGCCGTGGCACCGAGAAGATGCGCACCACGGTGTGGCTGTCCGAGCCGAAGTAGGAGACGCCGGCCAGCGTCCGGCCGTCGGAGCTCAGCGCGAGGCCGTGCGGAGCGACGCCGGGACCGCTGCCGGTTCCGTCGAGGGTGGCGGTGAAGATCGGGGCCGGAACCCCGAGGGGGTCGACTTCGAGGTTTCGCCCGGTAGCGTCGAGACCCGTGGCGAGGAGGTTGGCCTGGATGCCGGAGACCGCCACGGCGGATGGATACGCCTGGCCCGGATAGATGATCCCGTCGGGGAGAAGGGTGCTCGCGTGGAACTCCTCGAAATCGTACGGAGCGCCCGACGCGGCGATCACACGCCGCCCGTCGGGGGACACCACGATGCCCTGCCCGTTGGCCAGGTCGACGGCGCGACTGGAGGCGGCGACCCTCGGCCGGCCCGAGGTCACGTCGAGGCGGTAGAGCGCCGCCGGCGACTGCCCGTCCTCGATCACGAACAGCGATCGGCTCGCCCCCGGCGAGGTCGCCAGGTCCGGCGCGTAGTAGTTCTTTCGAAATGTCCGCACCGCGCCGGAGACGGGATTCACGCTGGCCAGCGCTATCCCCCCGCTGCCTGACCCGGTCGTCGTCCACAGCCGCTTCCCGGTCAGCGCGAGCCATAGCGGCCGCAGCAGGCCGGCGGCCACCGGCACCGGGTGCGACCTCGGGTTGGCGAGGTCGATCCTAACGACGGCCCCGGCCGTGTTCTCGGTCGCGTAGAGGAAGCGACCACTGACCACGAGCCCCCACGCGCCGTAGACGTTGCCGACCGTCCTGACCACGCGGCCGGAGAACGCGACTATCTTGATCACGTTGGCCGCCGGGCCCGAGATGATGACGTGCCGACGAGCACTGTCGAGCACGACCGTGCCGAAACCGATCCGGCCGAGGTCTCGCGTAGTCGAAGCGAGGCTCGGGGCAGGCGCGGCGAGGACGACGACGGTCGCGCATACCGCGCTCAAGGCAGCCCGTAGCCGACGACGGTCGGGCCTTCGCATTCGCCTGATCCCCCTGTCGCCTCGATGTACCTGCTCGGACTGCTTCCCTGATCGTGCCGCGGAGAGAGGTTATCCCGGATTCCCGAAGGCGAAGCCACACCCACCCGACCCCCAGCGCTCCGAGCGCCGCACTACCGTGTTCGGTTGTGAAGATGACGTCCGTCGCCAGGCTCCGCGCCCTCGGCCCGCTGGCCGTCGTCGTGCTCGCCCTCTCGGCCTGCCCCGCTCCCGCCGGCGCCCGGGCCCTCAAGGGGATGTGGGGGCCCGCTGTGCGCAGCGGCGTATCGCTCTTCCCCGTCTACCGGGATCTCGGCATCCAGCTCTACGAGACCCGGATCGACTGGGCGACGACCGCCGCCCATCGGCCCAGCCACCCCCGCAACCCCAACGATCCCGCCTACGCCTGGCCGGCCGAGCTCGCCGCCGCCGTCGGCCAGAGCCGAGCCGCCGGCATCCGCGTCGCCGTCCAGCTGATCGGCGCCCCCCGCTGGGCCAACGGCGGCAAGCCGGAGAACTGGGCGCCCCACCGGCCCGCCGACTTCGCCGACTTCGCCTACGCCGCCGCCCGCCGCTATCCGACGGTCAGGCTCTGGATGGTCTGGGGCGAGCCGACCCGGGCCGACGTCTACAGCCCGCTCGTCGCCGCCCGCGCCGGCCGCCCGCTCGACGCCGCCCAGCGGGCCGCCCCCCACCGCTACGCCCGCATGCTCGACGCCGCCTACGGCGCCCTCAAGCAGGCCGGCCGCGCCAACCTCGTGATCGGCGGGATGACCTACACGACCGGCGACATCGACACCCAGCAATGGATCGAGAACCTCCGCCTCCCCGACGGCCGCCCCCCCCGCCTCGACCTCTACGGCCACAACCCGTTCTCCTTCCGCGACCCCAACCTCGCCAGCCCGCCGTCCGCCTCCGGCGCCGTCGACTTCTCCGATCTCCGCCGCCTCGCCGCCCTGATCGACCGCAACCTCGGCCGCCACCGCCCCCAGATCAAGCTCTTCCTCTCCGAATGGACGATCCCCACCGCCGTCGACAACGAGTTCAACTTCTACGTCGACCCGCCCATCCAGGCCCGGTGGATCACCGACGGCCTGCGCCTCGCCCGCACCTGGTCGCGCGTCTACGCGATCGGCTGGATCAACCTCTACGACGACCTGCCCACCTCCGGCGGCGGCCTGATCGACGCCCAGGGCGCCAAGAAGCCCGGCTACTACGCCTGGCGGCGCGGCTGACGCACACTCACCGCGGCACGATGACCATCAGCCCCGCCCCCGGGTCGACCTGGTCCCCGGCGGCGACGAGGACCCGCTCGACCCGCCCGTCGACCGGCGAGTCGAGCGCCATCTCCGTCTTCATCGCCTCCAGCGTGATCAACCGCTCGCCGGCCGCGACCCGGGCCCCCGCCCCGACCTCGACGCGCCAGACGCTGGCCGACATCGGCGCCTCCAGGAGCACGCCGTCGGTCGGGAGCTCGTACGACTCCGCCGGCCCCGTCGACCGCGCCGCGACGTACTCGCCGGCCGCCGCCCAGGCGGCCCGCTCCGCCGCGAACGCCTCGGCCTGTCGGGCCCGGAAGGCGGCGATCGGCGCCGCCTCCCGGCCGAGGAACTCCTCGTGGCGGGCCAGGCTGAACGTCCCCGGCTCGATCGCCACCTCCAGCCGCCCCGCGCCCTGGTCGGCCCGGAGCTCGAGCAGCTCCTCGGCCCCGACCGGGTACCAGCGGATCCGGTCGAAGAAGCGCAGCAGCCACGGCGAGCCCGGCTCGAACGGCCCGCCCGACCGGAAGCGACTCCAGATCTGGGTCGTCCGCCCGACGAACTGGTAGCCGCCGGGCCCCTCCATCCCGTAGATGCACAGGTAGGCCCCGCCGATCCCCACCGCGTTCTCCGGCGTCCACGTCCGCGCCGGGTTGTATTTCGTCGTCACCAGCCGGTGGCGCGGATCGAGCGGCGTGGCCACCGGAGCCCCGAGGTAGACGTCGCCGAGCCCGAGCACGAGGTACTCGGCGTCGAACACCGTCCGCTCGACCTCCGCCACGTCGGCCAGGCCGTTTATCCGCCGGATGAACTCGATGTTCCACGGGCACCACGGCGCGTCCGCCCGCACCCCGGCCATGTAGCGCGCCGTCGCCTCCCGCGTCGCCGGGTCGTCCCACGACAGCGGCAGGTGAACCACCCGGCTCGGGACGGACAGCTCCCCGGTCGGCGGGAGCTCGTCCTCGAGGGCAGCCACCACCTCGACCAGACGACGGACCGGCATGACATCCGGGTCGACATGGAGCTGTATCGATCTGATCCCCGGGGTCAGCTCGACCAGGCCCGGCAGGCGTTCGGCCGCCACCCGCTCAGCCAGGGCGTGGACGCGCATCCGCAGACCGAGGTCGAGCACCATCGGCCCGTACTCGACCAGCAGGTTGTCGTCGCCGGAGCGGCGGTAGCAGACCTCCGGACCGTCATCGCTCGCCGGTCGGCGGCCGAGCACCCCGTCGTCGCACTCGGAGGGCGTCAGCCCGGCGGCGACGAGGCGCTCCGACGAATTACGGCGAAGACGCCGGGCCGTCGCGTCGGAGACCGCGACGAACCGCACCGTGTCGCCCGGGCGCAGCTGGCCGAGCTTCCACCGCTCGGCCGCCACCACCGTCGCCGGGCAGACGAAGCCGCCGAGGCTCGGCCCGTCCGGCCCGAGGATGATCGGCACGTCGCCCGTGAAGTCGACCGTCCCGACCGCGTAGGGCGTGTCGTGGATGTTCGACGGGTGGAGCCCCGCCTCGCCCCCGTCGGCTCGCGCCCACTCCGGTCGCGGTCCGATCAGGCGCACCCCGGTCCGCGCCGAGTTGAAGTGGACCTCCCAGTCGGCGGCGTAGAAGGCCTCGATGTCCGCCCGCGTGAAGAAGTCCGGCGCCGCGTGGGGGCCCTCGGTGACCGCGATGCGCCAGGCGTGCTCGAGCTCGGGTCGGTCGGCGACGGGCCCCTCGGGCGTGCCCGGCAGCTGGGTGCGCAGGACGTCCCCGGGGCGCAGCGCCCGGCCGCCGTGGCCGCCGAAGCGGCCGAGCGTGAAGGTCGACGCGCTGCCCAGGTACTCGGGCACGTCGAGCCCGCCGGCGACGAGCACGTAGACGCGGAGGCCCCGGCCGCTCGCCTGGCCGACGTCGAGGACCTGGCCGGCGGCGACGCCGACCGGCTCCCAGGTCGAGATCGGCTCGTCGTCGAGGGTCGGGGAGCACTCGGCCCCGGTCAGGCAGATCGCCGCCGCCGCGGTGAAGCGCAGGCGCGGCCCGACGAGGGTGCACTCGAGGCCCGGCGCCCCCTCCCGGTTGCCGAGAGCGAGGTTGCCGAGGCGAAACGAGCGGTCGTCCATCGGGCCCGACGGCGGTACCCCGACCCGCCAGAGCCCGAGGCGCCCCGGCCAATCCTGGACGGTGGTCATCGTGCCCGGGCGGAGGACCTCGATCCTCGGGTCGGCGTCGGCGACGGAGGCGAGGGTGGCGGTCGTGTGGCGAGCCTCGGCGAAGCTCTCCTCGACCAGCGCCGCCCGGAGGAGGCCGAGGTTGGTCGCGATGCCGTCGATCCGGCACGCGTCGAGCCCGCAAGCCAGGCGGGCCACCGCCTCGTCGCGGGTCGGCGCCACCGCGATCAGCTTGGCCAGCAGCGGGTCGTAGGCGGTGCCGACCTCCGTGCCGCGTTCGATCCACGTCTCGACGCGGAGACCCGCCGGGAAGTGGCAGCCGGTGACGAGGCCCGCGCTCGGCTGGTGCTCGCGCGAGGGGTCCTCGGCGTAGACGCGCGCCTCGACCGCGTGGCCGCGCGGCGGCGGCGGGTCGGTGTCGAGCATCGTCCGGTCGCCCTGGGCCAGGCGCAGCATCCAGGCGACGAGGTCGATCCCCAGTGTCTCCTCGGTCACCGGGTGCTCGACCTGGAGGCGGGCGTTGACCTCGAGGAAGGCGAACTCGCACCGCTCGGCGTCGTAGATGAACTCGACCGTCCCCGCCGACCGGTAGGCGCTCGCCGTGCCGAGAGCCACCGCGGCTGCCGCCATCCGAGCGCGGACGGCGGGGGGCAGTCCGGGCGCCGGTGCCTCCTCGATCACCTTCTGGCGACGGCGTTGGAGCGAGCAGTCGCGGTCGCCGAGCGCGACCACCCGGCCCCCGCCGTCGCCGAAGATCTGGACCTCGACGTGGCGGGCCCGCTCGACGAGGCGCTCCACGAAGACGCCGGCGCTCGCGAAGCTCGCCCCCGCGAGGCGCCCGACCCGGGCGAAGGAGTCGGCCAGGTCGGCCGCGGTCCGGCACGGCTCGAGGCCGATCCCGCCGCCGCCGCCGGTCGCCTTCAGCATCACCGGGTAGCCGATCGCCGCCGCCGCCGCCAGCGCCTCCTCGAGCCCGGCCAGCACCTCGCTGCCCGCGATCATCGGCACTCCGGCCGCGGCCGCCAGGCGGCGGGCGGTGTCCTTGCGGCCGAAGTCGGCGAGCTGGCCCGGTGTCGGCCCGACGAAGCAGAGGCCCACCGCCTCGACCGCCGTCGCGAAGGCCGCGTCCTCGGAGAGCAGGCCGTAGCCCGGATGGATCGCCCCGGCCCCCGTCGCCTCCGCCGCCGCGAGGATCCGGTCGACCCGCAGGTAGCTCTCGCGCGCCGGCGCCGGCCCGAGCAGGACGGCGGCGTCGGCGTCGCGCACGTGGGGCGACGCTCGGTCGGCCTCTGAGAAGACGGCCACCGTCCGCAGGCCGAGCGCCTGGGCCGAGCGGTTGATAGCGCAGGCGATCTCCCCGCGGTTGGCGATCAGCAGCGTGCCGAAGCGCGCCATCAGTCGCCGCCGGCGACGATCATCCTCACCGGCGTCGGGTCGAACCCGTTGCACGGGTTGTTGATCTGCGGGCAGTTCGACACCAGGACCAGCGTGTCGATCTCCGCCCGCAGCGTCAACTCGAGGCCCGGGGCCGAGAGCCCGTCGACGATGCCGAGCGTCCCGTCCTCCTCGACCGGGACGTTCATGTACCAGTTGATGTTGCTCACCAGGTCGCGCTTGCCGAGGCCGTAGCGCGCCCCCTCGAGCAGGAAGTTCTCGACGCAGGCGTGCTGGTGCTTGGTGTGGTGACCGTAGCGCAGCGTGTTCGATTCCTTGCTGCAGGCGCCCCCGATCGTGTCGTGGCGGCCGCAGCCGTCGGCGATCACCGTCATCAGCGGCCGGCCCTCGCCGCTGCGGAGGATGCTCCCGGCGGTCAGGAAGATGTTCCCCTGGGCGCTGATCGTGTCCGGCGCGCTGTAGCGCTCCTCGGTGTCGGCCGCGTTGTAGAGCAGGCAGTCGACCGCCTGATTGCCGCCGAGGTCGACGATGGTCAGCGTCTGGCCAGCCGGCACGACCGCCGACCACGGCGCCCGCGCCGGGACGAGCTCGTCGCGCACTACGCGCGGCACCGGGGGCCTCGAGCTCTCGCGTAGTCGGCCGTGTTCTGGAACGCGCGCTCGCCCTCGGGCGTCGCGCTCCACAGCCCGTCGTCGGGGCCGGTCGGATCGCCCGCCCAGGCCAGCACCTCGAGCGTCGTGCACGTGTACTCCCGGCGCGGATCGACCGGGTGGGGGACGTTGGCGATCAGCACGATCAGCGGCAGCTCGGCCCGCAGCGTGACCGCCGCCCCCGCTCCGCTCGATCCCCGGAAGTCGACCGCGCCGTCGGTCAGGACGGCCACGCCCTGGAAGAAGGAGATGCTCGGCGGCAGGTCGCGCGGCCCGAGGCCGTGCTTGGCCGCCGCCAGCTTGAGCAGCTCGCGCCCGGCCGGCGTCGGGCCCCAGGCCGTCCCGTCGCCGTAGCGGGCCTCGTTGGCCGCCCGGGTCGAGGTCCCGCAGAGGGCGTCGTGGCGGGCCGAGGTGTCGGCGATCACCGAGGCGAGCACCCGGCCCTGGTCGGACAGGAGGAGGTGCCCCGGCCCGAGGTAGGCCTGCCAGAGCACCTTGACGGTGTCGGCCACGTTCAGCCGCTCCCACGGTTGGTCTGAGTTGTAGAGGACGAGGTGGGCGCAGGCCTCGCCGGCGGTGTCGCGCAGGCGCAGCGTCGTGCCGGCGGCCACCCCCCGCGCCGCGTAGCCGCCGCCGGCGATCGTCTCCGCCCAGGTCAGGTCGTCCGCCGCCACCCCCGGCGGCGGATCGGGCCACGCCCGCGCCGGGAGGGTCGGCATCGCCTCGGCCCGGGCTCCGGCCTGGGCGCGGGCGTGCTCCCGGGCCCCGTAGGTCGTCTCGGTGCCCGGGGTCACTCGCCGGCGGCGAAGTCGGCCTGTGCCCGGGCGCGGTCGAGCAGGGCCCCGCGGGCGCGGAGCACGGCCGGGCGCGGAGCGCGAGCGCCTGTGCGCTCCTCGCGCTGGCGCAGCCACGCGAGGATGCCGACGGCGAGCGTCCCGAGCACGAACAGCACCGAGAACCAGCGCAGGTACCAGTGGCCGCCCGCCGGGTCGTAGACGGCGGCTCGGGGCCAGGCGATGTTGATCATCATCAGACCGCCGTAGAGGACCGCGGCGACGTTGATCGGCAGACCGAGCCGGCCGAGCGAGAAGAGCGAGCTGCCGTCGGCGGTGCGCCCGGTCGGCGCCTCCATGCCCTTGAGGCGCGCTCGCAGGAGCGGCACGGTGACCATCAGGTAGGCGCCGTAGAGCATCACGATGACCACGCTGGTCAGGTCGGTGAAGAGCGCCGGCTGACCGACGTTGACCAGCAGCACGGCCGCCGCCACGAAGCCGGTGACGAGCGCCGGCATGATCGGCGTCCCCGTCCGGCCGTTGACCCGGGCGAGCGTCTTGGAGAAGGGCAGGACGCCGTCGCGGGCCATCGAGAAGGTCATCCGCGTCGCCGCCGTCTGGATGGCCAGGGTGGCCACGCAGATCGCCACGCCGACGTCGGCCAGGAAGATCCTCCCGACCGTCGTCCCCAGGCGGCTGGTCAGCACGAACGGGAGTCCGCCGGCCGCGAGCTTCCCGTCGGTCAGGCTCGGCGCCGCGACGATCGCCGCCAGCAGGAGCAGGCCGCCGCCGATCCCCGAGGCGAGCAGGGCCCGGATCATCGCGTGGGGCGCGGTGCGGCGCGGGTCGCGCGTCTCCTCCGAGAGCTCGCCGGCGCTGTCGAAGCCGACCATCACGTAGGCGGCCATCAGCGCCGACGCGAGGAAGACGCCGAGGTAGCCGCCGGGCGCCGCCCCCGACCGGTGGAGCACCGCCGCCGGGCTCCGCTCCGCGTGCGAGAAGAGGAGCACGATCAGCGCGCTCGCCCCGATCAGCTCGAGCGTCACGCCGATGCTGTTGATCCGCGACATCAGGCGCACGCCGAGCGCGTTGATCAGCGTCGTTGCGGCGATCAGCACCGAGCCGAGGAGGACGGCGTTGGTCGCCCCGCTGCTCGTGGCAAGCGACGGGTCGCCGGGCACGATCTGGAAGCCCGACCAGAGGACGGGGAGGACGACCTGGAGGGCGATCGCCGCCGCCGAGACGGTGACGATCTGGGCGATCAGCATGAACCAGCCGGTGAACCAGCCGAACGTCGGGTTGGTCAGGCGGCGCGACCACTGGTAGATGCAGCCGGAGATCGGCCAGCGGGCGGCGAGCTCGGCGAAGCAGGCCGCGACCAGCAGCTGGCCGCCGAAGACCAGCGGCCACGTCCAGAAGAAGGCCGCCCCGCCGAAGCTGAAGCCGAAGGCGAAGAGCTGGAAGACGGTGGTCAGGATCGAGACGAACGAGAAGCCGGCCGCGAACGACGCGTACGAGCCGAGGCGGCGGCGGAGCTGCTGGGGGTAGCCGAAGGAGGCGAGGTCTTCGGCGTCGCAATCTGATGCTGCCGGCGGGCTTGCCAAAGAGCTGGTCATAGGTATGACCATAAGTCCGGCCGGCCGCCAAGTCTTTGGACCGGCGGTCCAAGATCGCCTGGCCCGTCGGTCTAGTCGGCGCCTCCCGCCCCGCCCGGTCGGGTGGAGGGCGCCGCACCGGTCACAGCAAGGTGACGACCTATCGAGAAATCGAGCTAACTCATCGAAAGACTATTTAGGTTTGTCGGCCTCCTGCCGATTCGGGAGGCATGCTCGGAGATCGAACCTCAAACAGGGCGCGCCGGCTCCGGAGCCTGACCGGGGCCCTCGTCCTCGCCGCGTCCCTCCTCGCCGCGACCGGCTCGGTCGCCGCCGGAGGAACTCACGCGGCGAACGACGGCGGCACCGGCGCCGCCGTCAACAGCTCGACCGTGTTCCCCGTCGACTCGGCGGCCATGATCAGGGCCGAGGCGATCGCCGTCGTCTACTGGAACACCACACCTTGCGGCGGCGTGGTCACCGTCCGCTGGGCGTCGCTCGACCCGTCGATCAACGCGACCTCCAACTGGTGGAACCCGGTCGCCGCCTACGGCAACGCCGGCGCCAACCGCCAGTGCTCGATCACCCTCAACCAGGATCAGAACTTCGACTGGCCGATGTTCTGCACGGTCATGGTCCACGAGATCGGCCACCTCACCGGCCACCCGCATGTCGCCGACCCGAACTCGGTGATGAACCCCGATTACACCGACTCGATCTCCCAGTGCCTCGGCACGGCGACCGGCGCTCCGACCTCGACACGCAAGTCGACCGCCGCGTCCGCGACGGCCGTCCCCGGGACGCACAAGGCTCACAGCAAGAAGAAGCACCACAAGAAGAAGAAGGCGGCGAAGAAGGCCTGAGCCGGCCGGGTCGCACGCCCGCGACCGCTCAGGCGTCGCGGCGCAGCAGGGAGAGACGCACGAGGCGATCGTTGACGCCGACCTGTGACACGCCGAGCGGCGCATGGTCGCGCGAGAAGAGGGTCTCGACGAGCTCGATGTACGGCTCGCCCGGCGCGAGCCCGAGACCGGCCGGGAAGCCGGCGGCCGCCACGCGGGGGATGATCTCCGAGGTGGCGTAGTCCACCTCGGCGTGGCAGTTGGCTGTGAAGAAGGCGAAGGTCGTCGCCGCCTCGCGGATCTCGTCGACCGGCACGGCGAGGCGGTCGGTCGGGACGATGTCGCACACCTCCATCACCGGCACGCCGCCGGCGCGCAGGAGCCGGCCGATGTGGACGCACGGCGACCCGGCCTCGACGTCGAGGGACGCCGCCAGCTGTGGTGACACCGTCGTCGGCCGCTGTGTCTGGCGGTCGACCGAGGGCTCGTGGCCGCACTGGGCGATCAGCGTGGTGAAGGGAACCAGTCGGTTGAGGCGCATCGTCGAGCGCAGCAGCCGGCTGTTGACGAAGGTCCCCCGGCCGCGGCGCCGCGAGATCATCCCGTCCACCTCGAGCGTGTGCAGGGCGCCGCGCAGGGTCGTCCGGCTCACTCCGAGCATGCCCGCGAGCTCGGCTTCGGGCGGCAGGCGCCCCCCCGGGAAGGCATCGTCCTCGATCGCGGCGAGCAGCGCCTCGAGCGCGCGCTCGCTCAGCGGCCGGTTCTCCAGCCGTTCGACGACCCGGTGGTTGAGCGAGGACGGGCTGATGATTCATCATACGTAGCACGAATGACGGCCGGAATCCTCCGCCACGCCGATCCCGAGCGCGACGGCGCCGCCTGCGCAGCGCTCTACGCCCCGGCGGTCGAGGGCGGCGCCACCTCCTTCGAGGAGCCCCCGGCCCCGGACGCCGCCGCCATGAGCGCACGCATCGCCGACGTCTCCCGGACGCATCCCTGGCTGGTGATCGAGGACGGAGGACGGGTCGTCGCCTACGCCTGCGGCTCCCCCCACCGCGCCCGGGGCGCCTACCGCTGGGCGGCCGACGTGGCGATCTACATCGATGCCGGCCACCGGCGTCGGGGGGCCGGCCGGCGGATCTACCTGGCGCTCTTCGAGCTCATGCGCCGGCAGGGGCTGTGGGTGGCCTGCGCCGGGATCGCCCTCCCCAACGAGGCGAGCGTCGGCCTCCACGAGGCGGTCGGCTTCGAGCCGGTCGGGATCTACCGGAACATCGGCTGGAAGGCGGGAGCCTGGCGCGATGTGGGCTGGTGGGAGCTCGCGCTCGCCCCGCCCTCCGGCGCGGCCCGGCCGCCCGACCCGGGACCGCCGGTGCGCCTGCCCGGCGCCTGACTCTAAGAGGCGGCCGACCGGCGCCGGGCGAGCACCTCGAGCGCCTCCTCGACCGTCGCGCGGCCCATCCCCTGGCGGCGGAGAAGGGCGGTCAAGGCGTCCGCCCCCATCGACTGCTCGAGCAGGTCGAGCTTCTGCCACGTCCACTCGGGCGAGCGCTCCCCGGCGTCGCCGGGCGCGTCGAGCATGCGGCCGAGCTGGGCGAGGAGGCGGTCGAGGCGTTCGAGTTCGTCGCTCACTGCCCTGGATCGTAGTGTCGCCGGACGCCTGACCGGGAAGAGTGCGGGGATGGCCGCCGCCGCCCCCGACGACGACGTGACCGCGCAGGGCCTGCTGACGCGCGTCGTGCGCGACGGGCTCCTCGATGACGTCGCCGTCGAGGAGCCGCTCGAGATCCGCGTCGACGGACGGCCGCTCGCGGTGACCATGCGCACGCCCGGCCACGACGAGGAGCTCGCCCTCGGCTTCCTCTACGGCGAGGCGCTGATCGACGAAGTCCGGCCGGCCGGGCTGACCGCCGACCTCGCGGCGAACGTGATCGACGTCGCCGGTCCGCTGCTGCGCGATCCGGGCCGCCGCAGCTTCTACACGACCTCCTCCTGCGGCGTCTGCGGCAAGGGGGCGCTCGAGGAGGTCGCGGTCAGCGCGCCGTTCGCCCGGCCCGGCCCGGTCGTCGCGCGCGGCCTGCTGGCGGCGCTCCCCGACCGCCTGCGCCAGCCCGGCTTCGAGCGGACCGGCGGGCTCCACGCCACCGGCCTCTTCGACGACGACGGGCGCCTCATCCTCGCCCGCGAGGACGTCGGCCGCCACAACGCGATGGACAAGGTCGTCGGCCGCGCCCTCCGCGCCGGGTGGCTCCCCTTCGGCGACCGGATCCTCTGCGTCAGCGGCCGCCTCTCCTTCGAGCTCGTCCAGAAGGCGGCGGTCGCCGGGGCGCCGATCCTCGTCGGCGTCGGCGCGCCGACCTCGCTCGCGGTGGCCCTGGCCGCCGACCGCGGGATGACCCTGGCCGGCTTCGCCCGCGGCGGGCGGGTCAACGTCTACGCCGGCGCCGAGCGGGTCGGCTCAGAATAGGGTGGGCCCCGCCGGGCCGAACAGGGCCCTGAGCTCGCGTTCGGTCGCATCTGCGGTCAGCACGGTGAAGAAGCGGTCGAGCTTGATCTGGCGCCGCCGCAGCAGCGCCACCGCGGACGCCTCGCCGGGGGCGACGTAGGGCTTCATCAGCTTCAGCAGGTCGAAGGCGCTCGCCGACTCGGCGAAGGCCGGAGCGGCCTCGCGCAGGAAGCGGGCGGTGTCGCGCGGGACCGTCGCGAACCCTGTCGGCGCGGCCGCCGCCGCCTCGCGGCACAGGTCCGGCGGGCTCAGCGACACGGCGAGGAGCCCTTCGTCGGCGAAGGTGGCCACCTCTCGCCTGAGCGTGCGGCTGGTCCACCGCAGCTGCTTGAGCCGTTGGCCGTAGCGGACGCCGGCCGCGGCGTCGGGGGCGAGCTCGGCCAGGATCACCTCGAGCAGGGCGGCCTCGACGAAGGTGTGACCGGTCGCCTGCTGGGCCGCCGTGCCGTTGCTGGGGACCGAGGAAAGCGTAGCCGGGCAGGTCGAGGTGACGTGGGCGACGAGCGCGTCGGCCGCGGCCCGCGACCGGCCCTCGGACCCGATGACCGAGGTGGCGTAGCCCAGGGCGGCGGTGACGAAGCGCCGGGTCGAGGTCTGATCGACGGTGGCGGCCGCGGCCGGCGCGGCGCCGGCGGCCAGCGCCGCGGCGAGGAACACGGCGGTCGTCCTCGCGCGCATCGGTCGACAGTACAGCGCCGGAGGCCGACTATCGTCCTGCCGTAATGCGCGTCCTCACCGTGGTCGGCAACCGGCCGCAGTTCGTCAAGGCGGCCGCCGTCTCGCGCCGCCTGCGCACCGAGCACGAGGAGATCCTCGTCCACACCGGCCAGCACCACGACGACGAGCTCTCGGCCGTCTTCTTCCGCGAGCTCGACCTCCCCCCACCCGACCACTGGTTGGGCGTCGCCGGCGGGACGAACACCTCCCAGCTGTCGCGCATGCTCGGCGCCCTCGAGCCCCTCCTCGAGGCCGACGCGGTGCTGGTCTACGGCGACACCAACTCGACCCTGGCCGGCGCGCTCGCGGCCGCCGACCGCGGCGTCCCGCTCGTCCACGTCGAGGCCGGGATGCGCTCCTTCGACCGGACGATGCCCGAGGAGCGAAACCGGGTCCTGACCGACCAGCTCGCCGCCCTCCTCCTCTGCTCGTCGGCGGTCGCCGTCGAGAACCTCCGCCGCGAGCGGGTCCCCGGCCGGGCCGAGGACGTCGGCGACGTGATGGTCGACGTGGCCCGCGGCGTCCAGCCGCTGGCCCGCCGCCGCGACGAGCCGCTGCGCGACCTCGGCGTCGGGCCCGGCGCCTACCTCCTGGCCACCGCCCACCGCGCGGCCAACGTCGACGACCCCGACCGGCTCGAGCGCCTGGTCGCCCTGCTCGAGGCCGTCGAGCCCCCCGTCGTCCTCCCGCTCCACCCCCGCACCCGCGAGCGGATCGCGGCGGCCGGGCTCGGTCAGAGGCTCGACCGCGCCGTCCGCGTCGCCCCCCCGCTCGGCTACCTCGACTTCACCGCGCTCCTCTGCCAGGCGCGCGCCGTCCTCACCGACTCGGGCGGAGTCCAGAAGGAGGCCTACCTCGCCGGCGTGCCCTGCGTCACCCTCCGCGCCGAGACCGAGTGGGTCGAAACGGTCGAGGCGGGCTGGAACACGCTGGTCGACCTCGACGCCGGCGCCGCCCTGGCCGCGCTGGCGCGCCCCGCTCCAAACGAGCATCCCGAGCTCTACGGCGACGGCTGCGCCGGCGAGCGCGTGGTCGCCGCGCTCGGGGGGCTCAGGCCGGGGTAGGGGCAGCCTGCGCCATCAGCGTCTCGCCCGCCGCCTTCATCCAGACGTTCTGGTCGCGGCCGGGCCCGACGCCGACGAGCACGATCGGGACGCCGATGTGGTCCTCGACGAAGGCCAGGTAGTCCCGCGCCGCCTGGGGGAGGTCGGACTCGCTGCGGCAGTCGCCGATGTCCTCGCTCCAGCCCTCGAGCGCCTGGAACTCGCCGGTCGCGTGGTGGAGCACCGACTGGTGGTAGGGGAAGTGGTCGAACTCGGCGCCCTCGAGGCCGCGGTAGCGCGTGCAGACCATCAGCTGATCGAAGCCCGAGAGGACGTCGAGCTTGGTGATGGTCAGGGCGGTCAGGGTGTTCAGGCGGGCGGCGTAGCGAAGCGCGACGAGGTCGAGCCAGCCGGTCCGCCGGGGGCGTCCCGTGGTCGTCCCGAACTCGCCGCCCTTCGTGCGGATCTCCTCGCCGACCTCGTCGTCGAGCTCGGTCGGGAACGGCCCCGAGCCGACCCGCGTCGTGTAGGCCTTGCAGATGCCCCAGATCTCGTCGATGTCCTTCGGCCCGACACCCGAGCCGGTACAGGCGGCGCCGGCGATCGGGTTGGACGAGGTGACGAAGGGATAGGTGCCGTGGTCGATGTCGAGCATCGCCCCCTGCGCCCCCTCGAAGAGGACGTTGCGCCCGGCACCCAACAGGTCCCAGGCGAGCTTCGTCGTGTCGGTGATGTGGCGCTCGAGCTGATGCCCGTAGGTCAGGTACTGCTCGGTCATCGCGTGGAGGTCGAGCGCCGGGTCACGCGCGTAGGGCCGCAGCGAGAGGCGCTTGGGCTCGAGCGCGGCGCTGATCTTCTTATTGAGGATCTTCTCGTCGAGGAGGTCCTGGACGCGGATCCCCAGGCGGGCCGCCTTGTCGGCGTAGCACGGGCCGATGCCGCGCTTGGTCGTCCCGATCTGGAGCTTCCCGAGGCGCGCCTCGCCGGCGGTGTCGAGGAACAGGTGGTAGGGCATGATCAGGTGGGCGTTGGCCGAGATGCGCAGGCCCGAGACGTCGATCCGCCGCGCGCGGAGCGCCGAGATCTCGTTGATCAGCACGCCCGGGTCGACGACGACGCCGTTGCCGATGATGCAGCGCTTGCCCGGATAGAGGATGCCCGAGGGGATCAGGTGGAGCTTCCACTCGACGCCCTCGCGGACGATCGTGTGGCCGGCGTTGTTGCCCCCCTGGAAGCGGACGACGGCGTCGGCTCGCTCGGCGAGCAGATCGGTGATCTTCCCCTTGCCCTCGTCGCCCCATTGGGCGCCCACGATCACGATGCCTGGCATACCGGCCGGATTCTAGGTGCCAGCCGCCTCGGACGGCGGGTGGACGTCAGCCCGGGAGGGGGTAGGTGACCCGGCGGGCGTCCTCGCCGTAGAAGGGGAGCGGATCGCCGCACATCCCCTCCAGGCGGGAGACGATCCGCTCGCCGAGCTGGGCCGACAGCTCGTCGTGGTCGAGGTTCGAGGTGACGAGGGTGGACCGCTGCTCCTCGTAGCGGGCGTTGATGATCGAGTAGAGCTGCTCGAGCACCCACTCGGTCCGGTGCTCGGCGCCGAGGTCGTCGATGTGGAGGAGGTCGGCCCCGGCCAGGCGGTCGAGGAAGTCGAGCACGCCGCCCCCGTCGATCGACTCGCGGATCACGCTGAGGAGGCGCGGGCACGAGTAGATGGCCACCGTGCGTCCGGCGTCGATCGCCGCCTTGGAGACGATCATGGCCAGCGCCGTCTTGCCCGTCCCCGGGCCGCCGGCCAGCCAGAGGCCGCGGCCGGCGTCGAGGTTCCCTTCGATGTCGCGGACGTAGGCGCGGAGCTCGCGCACCTGGGTCGGGAAGCGCCGCTCCATGTCGATCACCTCGCTCTGCTCGAAGGAGATCTCCCGGTAGCGCTTGGGAATCCGGCCCTCGAGCCGGCGGGCGCGGACGGCGGCCAGGCGCAGTGGGCGGCAGCGGCAGTCGCTCGAGGAGCGCGTCTCCTCGTCGACGAGGAAGCCGCTCCCGTCGCAGAGGCCGAACTCGCAGCGGGTCATCGGGCGGGGTGGCGGTCGGCGGCGGCGGCGGTCATCTCGGGCTCGCCTGAGGGTAGGGCACCGGGCGGCCGCGATCGCTCGGTCGGCCGCCTGATTCTGCCCACGTTGCGCACTACGCTGGCGGTCGATGGACCGCGCCTTCATCTTCGGCTACGGCTCGCTCCTGCGCCGCGCCGAGCAGCCCGGGCCACCGGTGGAGCTGCCGTGCGTCCTCGACGGCTACCGCCGCGGCTGGGACGTGGCGATGGACAACACCAAGGATCTGGCCGGCTACAAGTTCTACGTCGACCGCCTGACCCGGGAGCGGCCCGCCGTCTTCGTCACCTTCCTCAACATCCACCGCCACGACGACGCCCGGGTCAACGGCGTCGTCTTCGAGGTCACCCGGGCCCGGCTCGCCCGTTACGACGACCGCGAGCGCAACTACGAGCGGCGCGAGGTCGGCGACCGGCTCTCGGCCCGCTTCCCCGGCCCGGTCTGGGCCTACGTCGGGACGCCGGCGGCCCGCCGCCGCTACGAGCTCGCCGCGTCGGGCGGCCGGGCGGTCGTCGGCCGCGGCTACTACGACAAGGTGCTCGCCGACTTCGCCTCCTTCGGCCCCGACGTGCTCGACGAGTTCCGCCGCACCACGCTCGAGCCCGCGGTCCCCGCCCGCGACCTCGTCCGCCGCCCGGTGGTCGCGGCGCTCGCTCCGTAGCTCTTAGCTCCTGCCGTTCTTCCCCTTGCCGCCCTTGCGGGTGCGGCCGAGCAGGCGCATGTGGGTGTCGGCGACCGAGCCGGCCGTCTGGAGCCAGGCGCTCATCTGTTTGGAGACGTCGGCGCCGCCGGGCTCAAGGGTGCCGTGGATCATGCCGGCGATCAGCTCGTCGAAGCGCTCCCCGTGGCTGATCAGGCTGGTGATCTTCTCCTTGGCCTCGGGGATCTCCTGGCTCAACGGGAGCGAGAGGTTGCGCAGGACGTCGAGGATCTCGCGGATGTTCTGGCCCGTCTCCGAGAGATCGAGATCCTCGCCGCTGACCTCGCGGCCACAGCCGCAGTAACAGGTTTCCGCCATGACCGGCACTGTATCGGTGCTACTTTGGCGCCGTGGGTGACGGTCCCCCAGCCCGGCGCGCCGCGCTCGGTCGCGTCCTCGGCTGGCCGGCGCGGCGGCTGCTCGATCCCCGTGTCGAGTGGACCGCCAACCTCGTCAACGAGCGCCTGATCGAGCGGACCGAAGCGCTCCACCGTCACCTTGAGCTGCTCGAGCGGACGCTCGTGGACCAGCACCGCGGGCTCCACGAGAAGCTCGCCCCGCTCCGCGTCGAGGAGCTGCTCGCCCGCGGCGACGGCGAGATCGGCGCGCTCGGCGAGGAGCTCGGGCTCTTTCTCAACTGGGCCGAGGGCCACGAGGGCTACGCCGCCCAGGCCGAGCTCTGGTTCAACCCGCCGGTCGCCCTCGACTACCGCCCGGGGGCGATCGAGCCGCGGCAGGTCAACGAGCGGATCGTCGAGCAGCCCTTCGTCTTCGCCGCGCTGGCCGAGCTCGCCGCCCCGGCCCGCGTGCTCGACGTCGGCGGCAGCGAGAGCACCGTCGCCCTCAGCCTGGCCGCCCTCGGCCACGCGGTGACCTGCGTCGATCCGCGCGGCTACCCGATCGAGCATCCCCGCCTGCGGTGCGCCGCCTGCCGCCTCGACGAACTCGACCCCGGGCTGGCCCGATTCGACGCCGCCGTCGCGCTCTCGGCGATCGAGCACTTCGGCCTCGGCGGCTACGGGCTGCCGGCCGCCGGCCTGCCGCCGGGCGGCGACCCGGGCGGGGCGGACCCCGGGCC
>JBPCNA010000041.1:0-14091 GCA_051001735.1 Solirubrobacteraceae bacterium | reverse complement strand
GCTCGGCGGCGACGCGCCGGTCCCCTCGTACAACGACATGGTCGTCAAGGCCTCGGCGCTCGCGCTGCGCGAGTTTCCGCGCGCGAACGGCAGCTACCGCGACGCGCGCTTTGAGCTCTACAGCCGCGTCAACGTCGGCGTCGCCGTCGCGGCGGCCGACTCGCTCGTCGTGCCGACGGTCTTCGATGCCGACCGCAAGACGCTGCGTGAGATCGCGCGCGACACGCGCGCGCTCGCCAAGCGCGTCCGCGCCGGCGCGATCACCCCGCCCGAGCTCAGCGGCGGGACGTTCACCGTCTCGAACCTCGGCATGTACGGCGTGACCGACTTCACGGCGGTCATCAACCCGCCGCAGGCCGCGATCCTCGCCGTCGGCGCGCTGGCGCCCCGAGCCGTCGTCGGCGACGACGGGCAGCTGGTCGCCCGCCACACGATGAACGCCACCTTCGCCTGCGACCACCGGATCCTCTACGGCGCTCAGGCCGCGGAGTTCCTCGCGCGCGTCCGCGGGCTGCTCGAGCGCCCGCTGGCGCTCGCGTTCTGACGAACCCTTAAGGTCTACTGCTTGGGCGGCAGCAGCGCGTCGAGCGTGGTGCCCAGGCCGTCGGCCGCGCGGCGCACGGCCTCCGCGACGAGGTTCAGCACCTGCTGGATGGCGGCGCTGACGGGGGGTGCGAGCGGCTGCACGGCGTTTGCCAGCGCCGTGCCGGTGCTCTGGACGGTGGAGCTCAGCGAGTCGCCGACCTTGCGCACGTGATCGCCGGTCTTCGTGGCGGGCGCGCTGGGCGGCGTCGTGGAAGGGGGACGTGCGGTCGGCGCGGCGCGGATCGGCGCCGCGGCCGGCGGACGCGCGATCACGTTGATCGGGTTCGGCCTTGGTTCGCGATCGGCGCCGGCACGGCTGCTGTCCGCGCGCGTGCCGTCGCGGCGGTCTGCGCGCGCCGGCGCGACGATCGGACGCGAACCGGCGGGAAGGGCGAGTTCCTGGGCCCCGGGCTGCGGCGCGTCGGCGGCCGCGAAGACCAGGTTGGGTTGCGTGACAGCGGGTGAGGCGGCGTCAGACCAGCCGCCGAAGGCGAAGACCGCGCTGACGGCGAGCAGCGACAGCGCGGCTGCCGCCACGAGTGCGGCGCCGGCGCCGATCGATGCGAAGAGTTCCCTGGTTGCTGCCATGCACGACGCATATCGGCAGTTCGGGGCCTTACCTGAATACCCCGCGCGGGTTCTGCGAGGCGTTGGACTCGCGACTCGCATCGCGTTTGACGCGCGGGGGGCTGTGCGACGTGTCGACGATCAGGCACAGCCAGCGTCTGGGGTCCTGCCCCGGCACGCATGTCCGGTACAGATCGGTGTCGACCATCACCGAGTCGGCGGAGTCCACGTGCGCGCGCGCGAAGTCGTCGGCGTTGGACTCGACCCACAGTCGCACGGCGCGCGACTGGTCGGCGAACGCGGCGCGATCGGCCGCGAGCTCGGGCCGGTGCACGAGCCCGGCGATGAGGAAGCCGCCGCCCACGACGGCAAGACCCGCCAGGCCCGCGTAGTTGTCGGCGACGACCTTCGGGAGATCGCCGCGTTTGCGGCGCAGCAGGATCCCGCCGAGCCCGCCCAGAAGGACCACCGCGATGATGTTGAACCACCCGGCGAGCAACAGCCCAGCAACGAAGCCAGTTCCCTCGCCGGCGATCGGCAACCAGTGCAGCAGGGCCGTCTCGAGTAGCGTCACGACGACGAACGCCGGCCACAGCCAGGCGCCGCGCAGGCGCCAGCGCATGCGCCGCATGCCCGCCTGGCGCCGTCCTCGTGCCGCCTCCCGCATGTCAACCAGCGTAGTCAGCCCGGATCCACCGAGCTGAGGCGATAACCTCGGCAATGACGGTTCGCGTCCCGCGCGGAGATCCCGACGAGACGTCGAATAGGCGAGGCGGAGATCCCGCCTTCACCGCCCAGAGCGAAAGGCGAAGATGGCGACCAGCAGCACGGATGTTCCGATCGGTCCCAGCACCCCCGTCCAGGAGAACCCGTCCGCGCACCTGACGGTGGACGACCGGGTCGGCCTGCTGCGCGCGATGCTCCTCATGCGCGCGATCGAGGAGCGCGCGATGAACCTCTACCGCCAGGGCAAGGTGCCCGGCTCCTTCTACGACGGATTCGGCCAGGAGGCCGTCTCGGTCGGCGCGACGTGGGCGATGGCGGGCGCCGATCGCCTCTGCGTCCTGCACCGCGACCTCGGCGCGCACCTCGTCCGCGGCGTGCAGCCCGCCACGATCCTCAGCCAGTACATGGGCCGCGAGGCCGGAATCACGAGCGGCCGCGACGGCAACGTGCACTTCGGCGACTACCGCACCGGCTGCGTCGGGATGGTCTCGATGCTGCCCGACATGATGCTCGTCGCGGCTGGCATGGCGATGGCCTTCAAGCTGCGCAACGAGCCGCGCTGCGCGCTGACGTGGTTCGGCGACGGTTCGACCTCGCGCGGCGATTTCCATGAGGCGATGAACTGGGCGGGCGTCCAGCACCTACCGGTGATCTTCGTCCTGGAGAACAACCAGTTCGCCTACTCC
This sequence comes from Solirubrobacteraceae bacterium, assembly GCA_051001735.1. Classification (GTDB taxonomy): domain Bacteria; phylum Actinomycetota; class Thermoleophilia; order Solirubrobacterales; family Solirubrobacteraceae; genus Palsa-513. Next base: position 11,527 of record JBPCNA010000041.1, on the reverse strand, counting down.
ACGCCGATCAAGCAGCAGTTCGCGGTCAATCCCGTCGAGCGCGCCGCGGCGTACGGCTTCCCGGGGGTGTCGGTCGACGGCAACGACGCCGAGGCGATGTTCGAGGCGACCCGTCTTGCTCGCGAGCGCGCGATCTCCGGTGGCGGCCCGACGCTGATCGAGGCCGTCACGATGCGGATGCACGGCCACGGCGCGCACGACGACATGAAGTACGTGCCCAAGGCGCTCGTCGAGGAGTGGCGCCAGAAGGACCCGATCGATCGCCAGAGCGCGCGCCTGAACGACCTCGGCGTCGACGTCGACGCGCTCGTCAAGGAGGTTCGAAGAGAGGTTGACGAATCCGCGAAGCAGGCGCTCGCCGGGCCGATGCCCGATCCCGCCACGGCGACCGATCGTCTCTTTCATCCGCGCGACGCCGACGAGGTCCTGCTCGAGGACGGTGCCGCCCCCTGGAGCGGCTTCGGGGGTTCGCGATGACGGAGATGACCTACCTGCGCGCGATCTCCGACGGCCTGCGCACGGAGATGCGCACGGACGACCGCGTGCTGCTGATGGGCGAGGACATCGGCGTCTACGGCGGCGCCTTCAAGGTGACCGACGGCTTCATCGAGGAGTTCGGGGCCGACCGCGTCATGGACACGCCCCTCGCCGAGTCGGGCATCGTCGGCACCGCCGTCGGCGCCGCGGTCGTCGGGATGCGTCCCGTCTGCGAGATGCAGTTCGCCGACTTCGTCTCCTGCGGCTTCGACCAGCTGGTCAACGTGGCCGGGAAGATGCACTACCGCCAGGGCCTGGCCGTGCCCCTCACCGTGCGCCTCCCCTCGGGCGGCGGCTTCTCCGGCGGGCCGTTCCACTCGCAGAACCCGGAGGCGTGGTTCATGCACGCCCCCGGCATCAAGGTGGTGGCTCCGTCCACCCCGGCCGACGCCAAGGGCCTCCTGATCTCGGCGATCCACGACCCGAACCCGGTGTGCTTCTTCGAGCACAAGAACCTCTACCGGCGGATCACCGGCGTGGTCCCCGGCGGCTGCTACGAGACGCCGATGACCGCACGGGTCGCCCGCCCGGGAGAGGACCTCGTGGTCATCGCCTACGGGGCGATGGTCTGGGCCGCGCTCGAGGCGACCGCCGACCTCGACGGAGCCTCGATCGAAGTCCTCGACCTGAGGTCGCTGGTGCCGCTCGACGAGGCGGCGATCCTCGATTCGGTCGCCCGCTGCGCGAAGGTGGTCATCGTCGACGAGGCCAACGCGACGTGCGCGGCGGGCGCCCAGGTCGCGGCCCTGATTGCCGAGAAGGCGTTCGGCGACCTCGACGGGCCGATCCTCCGGGTCGCCGCCCCCGACGTGCCGATACCGTTCGCGCCCGTGCTGGAACGGGCGATCCTGCCCCAGACCGACGACATCGGAAAGGCCTGCCGTGAGCTTCTCGCCTACTGACCGCAGCGCCGGGGCGCGACCGCTCGCGCGGCTGACGGCGGACGGCCACGAGCACCTCCTGGTCTCGCGCGGCCGCCGCTCGGGCGCCCAGACGATCGTCGCCGTTCATTCCACGGCACTCGGACCGGCGCTCGGCGGGGCGCGGATGTGGCGCTATCCGGCGCTCGAGGACGCCGTCGAGGACGCGCTGCGCCTATCGGCGGCGATGACGCTGAAGGCGGCGGTGGCCGGCCTTCCCCTCGGCGGCGGCAAGGCGGTGATCCGCCTGCCCGAAGGCGCCGAGCCCGACCGCGAAGCCGTGCTGCGCGACTTCGCCGACGCGGTCAACCTCCTCGGCGGCCGCTACATCACCGCCGAGGACGTCGGCACGACGAGCGCCGACATGGCGCTCCTGGCCAGCTTCACCGACCACGTCGTCGGCCGCCCGCGCGCCGGCGGCGGGAGCGGCGACCCGGGTGACTTCACCGCCGCCGGCGTGCTCGCGGCGATGCGCGCCTGCTGCCGCGAGGTCTTCGGGACGCCGGACCTCTCCGGTCGGACGGTGGCGATCATCGGCCTCGGCAGCGTCGGGGAGCACCTCGCCCGGCGGCTCGCCGCGCTCGGCGCGCGGCTCGAGCTGTGCGACATCGATCCGGCCAAGCGCCGCCTCGCCGCCGAGCTCGGGGCGACCTGGCGCGCGGATCCGGCGCAGGCCCACGGCGCCGCCGTCGACATCCTCGCCCCGTGTGCGCTCGGCGGCCTGATCGACGGACGCCGGGCGGCCGAGCTCCGCTGCCGGATCGTGTGCGGCGCGGCCAACAACCAGCTCGACCGCGACGACCGGGCCGCCGGCCTGGCCGACCGGGGGATCCTCTACGCCCCGGACTTCATCGTCAACGCCGGCGGGCTGATCAACGTCGCCCTCGAGCTGACCGGCTACGACCTCGGTCTCGCCACCCGGCGGGCGGACGACATCGAGGGTGTGCTCGGTCGGGTCCTGGTCGGGGCGCGCGAAGCGGGCGTCACACCGCTCGCCGCCGCCAAGGAGCTGGCCGCCCGCCGCCTCGGCGCGATCGGCCTCCGGCCCGGCGAGCCGGGCGCCGCCGTCCGGCGGCGCCGACCGGCGGACGCCGCCTGAACCCTGCCCGACGTAATATCCCTGCTGCGGCGAAAGGTCCGGCGCCGCGGCGCGAGGACATCGCCGTAGAACCTGAGGAGTCTGCCCGATGACGGTTAGGAAGGCGCGGTTGTCTACGCTGATGCGCAGGCGCGAGCGCCGGGCCGCGAACGACGCCTTGCCGATCGACCCGTGGCGCCTCGTCTCACGCCACTTCTCGCCGGCCGGGCTCGGCGAGTCCGAGACGATGTTCGCCGTCGCCAACGGCTACATGGGCATGCGCGGGACGCACGACGAGGGCGTGCCGTCGCAGGACCCCGCCTACTTCATCAACGGGTTCCACGAGACCTGGCCGATCCCCTACGGCGAGTCCGCCTTCGGCTTCGCGACCACCGGCCAGACGATCGTCAGCGCGCCGGACGGCTCGGTCATGCGGCTCTACGTGGACGAGGAGCCGCTCGTGCTCTCAGAGTCGAAGCTGCTCGCCTACGAGCGCGTGCTCGACATGCGCGCCGGCCTGCTCGAGCGGACGGTCACCTTCCGCACCGCCCGCGGCGCGACCGTCTCGCTGAAGTCGCAGCGGCTCGTCTCCCTGCACTGGCGACACCTGGCGGCGATCTCCTACGAGGTCACGCTCGTCTCCGGCCAGGCCGAGCTGGCGATCGCCTCGGAGCTCGTGACCCACCTGCCGCGCCCGCCGGGGAGCGACGACCCCCGCGTCGGCGTGCGCATGACCGATTCGGCGCTCGAGCCGATCGCCGCGTCCTCCGACGGCACCCGCGTGGTGCTCGAGGTGCGTACGCGTTCGAGCCGGATCGGCCTGGCCTGCGGCATGGAGCACCAGATCGACACCCAATTGCGTCACACGATCGAGTCGAGCGTCGAGGGCGACGAGGGCCGCGTCGTCTTCCTGCTCGACGCCGAGCCGGGCATCCCGGCGCGGGTGACCAAGCTGCTGGGCTACCACCACGCCCTCGGGGCGTCGGCCGGCGATCTCAACCGCCGCGTGAACCGGACGCTCGACCGCGCCGCCAGCGACGGCTTCGAGCGCATCGCCGAGGTCCAGCGCCAGCGGCTCGACGTGTTCTGGGAGCACTCGGACATCTCGATCCAGGGCCCCGGCGACATCCAGCAGGCCGTCCGCTACAACCTCTTCCAGGTGCGCCAGGCGTCGGCCCGCGTCGAGGGCCACGGCATCGCCGCCAAGGGTCTCACCGGCCGCGGCTACGAGGGCCAGTACTTCTGGGACACCGAGATCTACGTCCTCCCGTGCATCACCTACACGCAGCCGCACGTGGCGCGGCGCCTGCTCCACTTCCGCTTCGAGATGCTCGCGGCCGCCCGGCGCCGGGCTCAGCAGCTCGGGCACCGGGGCGCTCTGTTCCCGTGGCGGACGATCAGCGGCGAGGAGGCGTCGGCCTACTACGCGGCGGGCACGGCGCAGTACCACATCAACGCGGCGATCTCCTACGCCGTGCGCCAGTTCGTCCGCGTCACCGGCGACCAGGAGTTCCTGGCGCGCGAGGGCGTCGAGCTCCTCGTCGAGACCGCGCGCTTCTGGGCGGACCTCGGCTTCTTCTCGCCCCGCCGCGACGGCCAGTTCTGCATCCAGGGAGTGACCGGGCCGGACGAGTACTCGGCCGTGGTCGACAACAACGCCTACACCAACGTGATGGCCGCCGAGAACCTCGCCGCCGCAGCCGAGTGCCTGCAACTCCTGGCCGACACCGACCCGGCCGCCCACGGGCGGCTGGTGGCGCGGCTGAAGATCGCGCCCGAGGAGCCTGCGGGCTGGTGCGAGGCGGCCGAGCGGATGTTCGTCCCCTACGACGAGCGCGCCGGCGTGCTCCTCCAGGACGAGCACTTCCTCAACCGCAAGCGTTGGGACTTCGACGGCACGCCGGTCGAGAATTACCCCCTGCTCCTCCACTACCACCCGCTCAACATCTACCGCCACCAGGTGATCAAGCAGACGGACGTGGTGCTGGCCACCTTCCTGGCCGGCGACCGCTTCTCGCTCGAGGAGAAGCGCCGGGTGTTCGAGTACTACGACCCGCTCACCACCGGCGACTCGTCGCTCTCCTCCTGCGTCCAGAGCGTGATGGCCTCGGAGGTCGGCGAGACCGAGGCGGCCTACGAGTACTTCCTGATCAGCGCGGCGGTCGACCTCGCCAACCTCGCCGGCAACGTCCGCGACGGCATCCACGTCGCGTCGTGCGGCGGCGTCTGGATGGCCCTGGTAAACGGGTTCGCCGGCCTGCGCGACATCGAGGGCCACGACCTGCGCTTCGTGCCGCGGCTCCCGGTCGACTGGGAGAGCATGAGCTTCCGCCTGATCGTGCGGGGAAGCCGTCTCGAGGTCGAGATGACCGGGGAGGCCACCACCTACCGCCTGCTGGACGGCGCCCCTCTTTCGCTGATCAGCGACGGCGAGCGCTTCACCGTCTCGACCGAGGCTCAGGTCACGGTGCCGGTCGGGGCCGCGCTGCCCGCTCCCTAGGCGCGGGCGACGAGGCGCTTCGCGGCGAGCGCGTCGAGCTCGACGTCGTCGAGCGAAGTCACCACGAGATCGGCCCCGGCGTCGGCGAGCTGCTCGGAGTCCTCGGCACGCGCGAGTCCGATCGCCGCCATCTCGCCGGCCTTGGCGGCCTGGACGCCGGAGACGGCGTCCTCGATGACCAGGCACGCGTCGGGCTCGAGGCCGAGCTCCGCGGCGGCCGTGAGGAACATCTCCGGGTGGGGCTTGCCCTGGGCGAAGTCGCGACCGGATACGTCGGCGTCGAAGAAGTCGAGCAGGCTGAGGCCGGGCTCGACGAAGTCGTAGTCGAGACTCTGCTCGGCGGCGAAGGTGTCGAGGCGGATCTGCGTGAGGAAGAGGCCGGCGTTCTTCGAGGACGACGCGGCGGCGACGCGTAGGCCGCCCGCCTTGACGGCGAGGATGAAGCGCAGCGCGTCGGGGTAGGCGGTGAACTCGCCGGCCTCGATCAGCTCGACGACCATCGTCTGCTTGCGCTCGGCGTAGGCGTCGACGCGGGTCTCGGGAGCGGGAACCTCGAAGTGCTCGAGCGCGGCCAGGGCGCCGCTCAGGCGGGGCTTGCCGGACATCACGCTGCGGTAGACGTCGGGGGTGAAGGTCTCGGGCGACCAGGTGGTCTGGTCGCGGATGTCCGACCACGGCCCCTCCATCAGCTCGCGCAGGGCGTCCCGCCAGGCCCGCTCGTGGGGCGAGTCGACGAGCACGCCGTCGACATCGAAGATCACTCCGGAGAACGGCACGGGTCGCCTTTCACTTGGTCGTCTCGGCCACGGCCGGCCGCGGCGAGAGCTTGAAGGTGAGGCCGTCGCCGGGGCGCAGCTCGCGGACGTCGTCGCCGACGCCGACGCGAATCGGCTGGCTCGCGCCCTCGGCGGCCGCCCGGATCCTCAGCGCGTCGTCCCTGAGGGTCACCCGGATCGGCATCCCGCGGAAGCGCATCGGGAACGAGACGCCGTCGAGGCGGTCGCGTTGGCCGGGATCGAAGCGCAGGACGCCGCCGCGGATCTCGGTGCCGAGGTAGCCGCGCTGGATCAGGTAGAGGGTGCCGGACATCGCGCCGACGTGGATGCCCTCCTTCGTGGTGCCGCCCTGGACGTCGCTGACGTCGCTCTCGAGCGCCGCGATGAAGCGCCGCCACGAGTCCTCGGGGTCGCTCTGGGCGAGCACGGCGGCGTGGGCGACGAAGCTGAGCGTCGAGCCGTGCGACGTGCGACGGTCGTAGTAGGCGATCGTCCGGGCCAGCGTGTCGGGCTCGACCGCGTAGCCGAGCCGCTCGAGCAGCGCCTGGAGCTCGTCGTCGGAGAAGAGGAAGGGCAGCATGACCACGTCGGCCTGCTTGGCCAGCTTGTAGCGGTTGGGATCGTCGCCCTCGGCGCGGAGGATGCGGTCGAGGCGCTGGATGTTCGAGTACTTCTCGACGTAGGCGTCCCAGTCGAGCTCCTCGAGCTCCTCGTAGCCCTCGAACTGCATGATGATGCCGTCGTGGAAGGGTACGAACATCTTGCGGCTCATCTCCGCCCAGGTCGCGATCTCGTCGTCTGAGAGGCCGAGGCGGCTGCGGAGCGCGTCGCGGCGGGTCTCCGGAAGCACCTCGAGCACCTCGAGCGCCTTCTGGGCGATCCAGGCGACCATGACGTTGGTGTAGGCGTTGTTGCGGAAGCCCGACTCCTCGCGGTCGGGGTACTTCTCGTGGAACTCGTCGGGGCCCATCACCCCGTGGATCTCGTAGCGATCGAGATCGGGGTTGAAGTGGGCGATCGACGCCCAGAAGCGCGCGATCTCGAGCATCATCTCGGCGCCGTTGTCGCGCATGAACTCGAGGTCGCCGGTGGCCTGGAAATAGTGCCAGACGTTGTAGAAGATCGCCGCGTTGACGTGGCGCTGGTTGTGGGAGCGGTCGGGCTCCCAGCGGCCGGTGAGCGGGTTGAGGTGGACGACCTGGGTCTCCTCGGTGCCGTCGGACCCACTCTGCCACGGGTACATGGCGCCGCGATAGCCGTGCTCGCGCGCCGCCGCCCGCGCCTCGCCGAGGCGGCGGTAGCGGTAGCGCAGGAGCGCTCGGGTGACCTCGGGGACGCGGAAGTTCAGGAACGGATAGACGAAGAGCTCGTCCCAGAACACGTGGCCGCGATAGGCCTCGCCGTTGAGCCCGCGGGCGGGCACGCCGGCGTCGTGGTCGACGGTGTGGCGGGAGCAGACCTGGAGGAGATGGGCGATGTGGAGGCGGAGGAGGAGCTGGACGCGCTCGTCGCCCGGGACCTCGACATCCGACACGCGCCAGAGCTCGGCCCAGGCGCCCTCGTGCCGGGCCAGCGCCTCGGCGAAGTCGGGATAGCGGCGCACCGAGGTGCCGGCGTTGCCCAGGGGCTCGTTGATCGCGCGGTCGCGCGAGGTGTAGAAGGCGACGAGCTTCTCGACCCGCACCGTCTCGCCCTCGCGAACGTCGAGGGCGAGCACCTGCTGGATGTAGTCCTCCATCTGGTAGAGGCTGCGCTCGACGACGACCGACACCGCCCCCCGGAACACGCGCGTCCGGGCCGCCTCGGCGACGAAGATCTCCGACTGGCGCGTCTTGACCTTGAGGGCGATTATCTCCGGGCCGAACGTACGCGGGGAGACGGGGTCGAGGTGGCGGCCCTCGAGCGCGCCGTAGCGCGCCACCCCCTGGTTGGTCACGCGGCCGTCGAGGGCGGAGACGATCTCGAGCCGGCCGGACCAGTTCTCGGGGGTGATCGACCACTCGATCGCCGCCTGGTGCATGTGGGCCATGCTCACGAAGCGGCGGCTGACCAGTGCGGTGACGCGGCCGGCGAGGTCGCGGAAGCGCAGCCGGCGGATCACCGTCGCCGTGCGGATGTCGTAGACGTGCTGATAGTCGAGGACGTCGACGCAGTCGAGATGCACGGCGTCCTCGCCCGCGATGCGCAGCTTGAGCACGAGCCAGTTCGGAAGGTTGACCAGGTCCTCGTTGAGGACGGGGCGGCCGCCCATGATCGTCGTCTCCCGGTTGTAGCCGCCATGGCAGTAGGTCCCGGGATAGTGCTCCTCGTCGGGGTCCTCCCACTCCGCGGCGCCGCGGGCGCAGAAGTAGCCGTTGCCCGTCGACGTGAGAGCCTCGCGCAGCCCCTCGGCTTCCGGATCGTAGGCGTCGTATACGAGGGTGTCGCCGGTCACGGCCCTCAGCCTACCCGCGGGGAGGCCCGAATCCACCGCCGGTCACCGAGCCGTTGCACGCGCCGCGGGCCGAATTCCGGGCGTCCGGCGCTATGGTCGAGGATATGGGTCGACGCGATCTCCGCCGTGCCCGCCGGGCAGCCGACGAGCTCGCCGAACTGGCGGTCGAGACGAAGCTCACCGTCGTGCGTGAGGACGGCTCGTTCGAGGCCGAGGACGGGTCGACGATCCACGCACTCGGCTACACCGTGCTCGATCCGACGGGCGGCTACACCCAGGTCGGCGACGACGCCTGGATGCAGACCGTCGGATGCCGGCTGTGCAAGGTCGCCGGCGTGACCCATCACGACGAGGCGGTGCAGGACGAGCGCTTCGCCGCCGGGTCGGTGGTCGTCCTCGCCCCGGATCCGAACAACCCCGTCGACGACCGGGCGGTCGGCGTCTGGGAGGCGACGGGCGAGCTGCAGGCCGGTTTCGTCCCGGCCGCGATCTCGGCAGAGGTCGCCGCTCGCATGGCCGCGGGCGAGCTCCTCGGCGGCATCATCCTGCGGGAGTACCGCACCGAGCCGGAGGACGGCCGGCGCGTCGGCCTGGTGATGCTGATCGCCCCCTTCGGCAAGGTCACCCTCCGCGTCGAGCCGGCCGCGGCGGCGAGCGAAGCCGACCCGGGCTAGAGTCGCAGCGCCGGCCGGCTGATACGGCCTGACTACTTCCCCGTTCCCAGGTCGGCTCGCCACCCTCCGGGCGGGCCGCGCGTCTTTCCGAGCCGTTCCGCCTAGGCGGTCGGCGAGCCGGTCAGCGCGGTGAGCATGCGCGTGATCGCGTCCGGCTCGAAAGCTAGCTCGGCGTCGGACACCCGATTCTCGAGCGACTTGAGGCGCGCGACCGCGCGCTTCTCGGCCGGAGTGATGAAGGGCTTCATCAACTTCAGGAGGCTACGGATCGACGTGGAAGAGGTTCCCGACTTCGCCTCGATCAGGCCGACGAAGGCCGCCGTCGCCGGCGGAACGCTGGTGAATCCGCCGGCCTTGGCGGTCGTCGCCTCCGCACACAGATCGGGGGGGTTCAGCGTAGGGGCCGCGCCGGTCTTGGCGATCACGGCGGCGATCGCGCGCCGGATGGCGGCGCGGCTCCAATGGAGCAGCTTCAGCTTGTCGCCCAGAGCCACGGCGGCCGCCTGTCTCGGCGCGAGCAGCGCCAGCGCCAGCTCGGCGCCCGCCTCCTGGGCGAGGGCGCTGACCGTGGCCTGTTGTGCCGCCGTCGGGCTGACGGCGGCGGCGAGCACGCCCGGACAGGTTGTGGCCACGTGCGCGATGAGGGCGTTGGCGGCGGCCTCCGACTGCGGACGGAGGGCGACCACCGCCTTGAGGTAGACCGTGGCGTCGGCGAGGAACTTCTTCGTCGAGACCCGATCGCTCGGCTTCGCCTGAGCCGGCGTCGCGGCGACCATCACCAGCATGCCGACCAACATGGCCATCATCAGTCGGCGGGTCACCCGACCAACGTACAGCATATCGGGACGGTGACAGAAATTCGCCGCCGTCCAGACGCTCGCCGCGACCGGCGGGTCACCGCGGTCACCCACTCGGAGCCGGGGGCACACCTACCTCTTGGTGCCGCTAGACTGACGTTGATTGCGCGAGCAACCGCGCGAAGGCGGCAGCTGCCGCCGGGCGAGGGGAGTGGAGGCCGATGGAGCGCAAGTGGTGGACGCTGATCGCGGTATCCCTCGGCACATTCATGCTGCTGATCGACGTGACGATCGTCAACGTCGCGCTCCCCGACATTCAGACGTCGCTGAAGTCGAGCTTCAGCGATCTCCAGTGGGTGGTCGACGCCTACTCGCTGATGCTCGCGGCCCTGCTCCTGACGACCGGTTCGCTCGCCGACCTCTTCGGCCGGCGCCGGATCTTCGTGCTCGGCCTGGTCATCTTTACCGTCAGCTCCCTCCTCTCCGGCCTGGCGACTACGCCGCTGTTCCTCAACCTCGCCCGCGGCGCCCAGGGAGTCGGCGGGGCCGCGATGTTCTCGACCTCGCTGGCGCTGCTGGCCCATTCCTTCCGTGGCCGCGAGCGCGGCCTGGCCTTCGGCGTGTGGGGCACCATCACCGGTCTGGCGGTGGCGGTCGGGCCGGTCGTCGGCGGGGCGCTCACCACCGGCCTGAGCTGGCGCTGGATCTTCCTGGTCAACGTGCCGGTCGGCGTCATCTGCGCCGGGCTGACGCTGCTGCGCGTCGAGGAGTCGCGGCAGCCGGGCGCGCACCGGCCCGACTGGATCGGCGCGATCGCCTTCAGCGGCGCCCTCGCGGCGCTCGTGTACGGGCTGATCCAGGGCAACCTGAAGGGCTGGCGCTCGACGGAGATCCTCGCCTGCCTCGGCGGTTCGGCCGCTCTGCTCGTGGTGTTCCTGATCGCCGAGCGGGTCCAGCGCGCCCCGATGTTCGACCTCTCGCTGTTTCGAAACCCGACGTTCGCCGGCGGATCGGTGGTCGCCTTCGCCCTGTCGGCCGGCATGTTCTCGCTCCTGCTCTACCTCACCCTCTACCTCCAGGACATCCTCGGCTTCTCCGCCCTCGACGCGGGCCTGCGCCTGCTCGTCCTTTCCGGCGGCATCCTCCTCACCTCGACGCTCGCCGGCCGGCTGACCACGCGCGTGCCGATTCGGCTGCTGATCGCCCCCGGCCTGATCCTCGTCGGCGCCGGCCTGATGCTGATGCGCGGGCTGACCCCGCTCTCCGGCTGGGAGCACTTCATCCCGGGCTTCGTCGTGGCCGGTGCCGGCGTCGGCTTCGTCAACCCCCCGCTCGCCTCGACGGCCGTCGGCGTCGTCGAGCCGGCTCGGGCCGGCATGGCCTCGGGGATCAACTCGACCTTCCGCCAGGTCGGCATCGCCACGGGCATCGCCGGCCTCGGTGCCCTCTTCTCCCACACGGTGCGCACCCACGTCGTCGCCCTGCTCGACGGCTCCGGCGGCTTCACTCCGGTCCAGGCCCATGCGTTCGCCGCGAACGTCGCCCAGGGCACCGGCGTGGGCTCGGCCATCGCCACCGTCCCGCCGACCGTCCGGACCGCCGCGGCCCAGGCGGTCCGAGTCGGCTTCGTCGACGGCCTCAACCAGCTCTTCCTGATCGGAGCGATCGTCAGCCTCGCCGCGGCGGTCCTCTCGTTCTTCCTCATCCGCAGCAAGGACTTCGAGGCGTCGGCGGCGTTCCAGCGCGGCCTGGCGGCGGCGGGCCCGTCGCCTGCAGCCGCCGCGCCCGCGGGCGAGCCCGCTCCGGAGCTC
>JBPCNA010000040.1:0-23191 GCA_051001735.1 Solirubrobacteraceae bacterium | reverse complement strand
CTCGTTGGTTGAACAGGGAAGGGCTGGCCTCGCTTGAGAAAAAAGAACCATGACTTTTGGCCCGAACAACCGAGCCGTGTCCGGCGAACGCTGGCCGCTGGCGCCGGCGCCGGCGCCGGCGACGGCGGCGCCGGGGAGCATGCCCTCGGCCACCGCGACGGCGACGAGCTCGTTGACGCCGCGGACGCCCAGCCGCTCGATCGCGCGCGCGACGTGTCGATGTACCTGGCCGGCCGAGATCGAGAGGCAGGCGGCGATGTCTCCGTAGCGCTGTCCGTCTGCGAGCAGCGCGACCACCTGGAGCTGGCGAGCCGTGAGACGACCCTCGAGCCGCCCCCCGCCGCCGGGGGCGGCGGGTTCGCCTACGTAGCGACTTCCGCCGGATGCTCCTCGCTGGGCGCGATCTCCCCGCGCCGCTCGGAAACCGGATGTCGACCACCACGGCAACCAGTTCGGCGACGGCGATCGGCAGGACGAGCCACGGACGGATCCGGAGCACCGCACACACCCGTCCGCGGCGCCGGAGCGCCGCCGCGCCGGCGAGCGCCAGGAGGATTCCGATCACGATGCGGCGGGCCGGATCGGACCCGAGGTCGTCGTACGCGAGCACGAGACTCCCGAGGGTGATCCACAGCGAGAGCGCCAGGACTATCGCCAGCAGGCGCACGGAGACCTCGGAGTCGGGCGCCGCCACAGATGGCGCTGAGCTCACGTCCACGGACGGCGCGCGCCGGTCCGGCATCCCCGCCGGGTCGGTCGCCGCTCTCCTGATCCTGCCGGACCCCACCGCGCGAAGGGGTATCATCCCTTGGATGAGTGGTCCCCCCACGGTTAGCCTGGCCGGATGTTCGCCGCCGCCGATCGGGACCGGGTGCGCACGCAGCTGCTATACGCGGATGGCCGCGGTGATGGTTGCTGCGACGGTCTTCGGACTGACGGCTTCACCCGCGCCGGCGGCGGCGCCTCGCGTGTCCGCACCGCTCCCACTCGCGGCCTTGTCGCGCAGCGCGGTCTCGATCCCCGGTCGGGCGACGGGAGTCGCGCGCGGCGCCCGCGCGGCTCTCCAGCAGCGACACGGCGCCCGGGCCTGGTCCACCGTTGCCACGGCGCCGATCTCGCCTTCCGGCGCCTTCGCGCTCAAGTGGAGGACGCCGGCGAATCCCGGCGTGGTCTCGCTCCGCGTGGCCGTGGTGGCGAACGGGCGAATCGTGGCGTCCGGCCCCCAGCAGCGAACGACGGTCCGTCCGCCCCCAGCGGTGGCGAAGCCCTCCACCGTGGTCTCGCTCCCGCGTCCGGGGGCGGCCGGACAAGTGGTGCTGGCCGGCCGCCGGGCGGTCAAGCCGGGGCAGGTGCTCGCGGTCGGCTACAGCAGCACCACGCCGAACGGGTTCCTCGGCCGGGTCGCCGCTGTGCGTGTCGCGGGCGCGAGGACCGTCGTCGACACCGTTCCGGCGACCCTGCTCGACGCCGTCGGCAACGGCGATCTCAACCTCGCGAATTTCACCGACGTGGCGACGGGGACGCGGCTCGGCGGCGGCCACACGGCGGCCCTCAAGAAGAGTCTGTTCAATCACGACATCGGAAAGTCACTTTCCTGTGAGGGATCGGCCTCGGCGTCGCTCAAGGGGCAGGTGGGCATCACCGTCACCCCCGCCCTTCACGCTCACTTCTCGCTCTTCGGTGGGCTCTCCTCCGCCGACTTCTCGCTCACCGGCACGGCGAGCGCCTCGCTGACGGCGACAGCCGAGGCCAGCGCCGGGTGCAAGCTCGATCGCGCCGGCTTGTTCGCCGCGCCGATCCACATCGCCACCCTCAGCGGCTCGATCGGCCCCGTGCCGGTGGTCATCGTGCTCCAAGGCCAGATCTACGTCGACGGAGCCTTCTCCGGGAGCGCTGGGGCGACGAGTGGAATCCATGCCTCGGCGTCGATCACCGGCGGCGTGAGCTACGCCCAGCGGAGGTTCTCGCCGATCTTCAGCGGCCCGAACACGTCGTTCGGCTTCGATGCGCCGACGGTCACCGCGACCGGATCCGAGGAGGCTCACATCGAGCCGGCGATCCAGATGCTCCTGTACGGATTCGGCGGACCGGAGCTCGGCGTCAAGACGGGCGTCGAGTTCAAAGCCGATACGACGAAGACGCCATGGTGGACGCTCGAGGTGCCGATCGAGATCAGCGCGTCGCTGATCGTCCCCGACCTCGGGCTCAGCAGCCCCACCCTCTCGCTCTACAAGCACTCGTTCGCCATCGCTCACGCGACGACCCCGCCCCCCGGACCCCTGGAGTCTCCCGTCGTGCCGCCGCCCGCGGCGCAGGTCCGCCACGTAACTCAGTACACGACGACGGTAGATCTCGGTTGCAGCCTGCAGACGCAGGAGGACGCGCACGACGCCTTCTTCACTCGGAGCGGCTTCGAGCATGCCGCCTGCGGGACCTTCCTGGCCCTCGGCGGAACCCTCTTCGGTCCGTCCGACACGCCGGCCGGCGACAAGCTGAACGGCCCGACGGGCTGGACGCCGGTCAGCCAGAGCGTGTCCGGCGCGGGCACCGCCAGCGACCCGAACGTCGTCACGACCACCGTGACGGCCGGCGGCTCCGGCGTGCAGCTGACCCAGATCGATCGATGGGTCACCGGGGGTGCCGCGGTCGCCTCGACCTACGCGATCACCGCTCCGCCGGGAGACGCCGAGGCGATCACGCTCTACCGGGGCGCAGACTGTTTCACCGGCGACGACGACGCCGGCAGCGGGGTGTTCGACGCCGCGACTCAGTCACCCGGGTGCGTACACGACAACGGGGACGGTACGCGGGTGACCCTTCAGCTCGTTCCGATCACCGCCGGTGCGCAGAGCGTCGAGGACGAGTTCGGAAGCGTCTGGGCCGACATCGCCAGTCAGGTGGCCCTACCCGGTGTCTGCGCGGCCTGCGAGCAGACTCCCGACAACGGCGAGGCCACCTCATGGACGACCAGCCTGACCGGCGTAGATCCTGTCACCGAGGCGTCGCGGTTCCAGTTCAAGTGAAGGCGACCGTCGAAGTCGAGACTCGGTCTCATTAAAGTGCTAGGGTGTCCCCGCTACCCCTGGGGCCGCTCGAGAAACCCCGGGGCCGCGGCGGCCCGTCCGAATGCTCATGCCTCAAACCGCCCGCCCGCCGACCCGCCCCGCCGTCGAGTTCCGTGAGGCCGCGCTCGACCTCGGTCGCCGGACGATCTGGCAGGACGTCGACCTGACCGTGGAGGCCGGCGAGTTCGTGGCCATCCTCGGGCCGAACGGCGCCGGGAAGACGACGATGCTCAACGTCCTACTCGGGCTGCTGACGCTCGCCCGTGGGTCGGTCGAGGTCCTCGGCGGACCGCCCGGACGGCACAACCGCGAGATCGGCTACCTGCCCCAGCGCCGGACCTTCGACTCGACGACCCGCATCCGCGGGATCGACATTGTCCGGCTCGGCCTCGACGGCGCCCGCTTCGGACTCCCGCTCCCCCCGGTCGGCCGCTTCGGCGCGACCGAGCGACGCGCACGCGCGCGGATAAAAGAGGTCGTCGAGCTCGTGGGTGCTACCGGATATGCCACCCGGCCGATCGGGCAGCTCTCGGGCGGCGAGCAGCAGCGCCTCCTGATCGCCCAGGCCCTCGCCCGCGAGCCGGCCATGCTGATCCTCGACGAGCCGCTCGACAGCCTCGACCTGGCCAACCAATCGCAGGTCGCCGCCCTCGTCCAGCGCATTTGCCGCGCCGACGATGTCGCCGTCCTGCTGGTCGCCCACGACGTCAACCCGCTGCTCGGCTACCTCGACCGCGTCGTCTACCTCGCCGGCGGCCGCGCGGTCAGCGGATCGCCGGAGGAGGTGATCACCAGTGAGACGCTCTCCGCCCTCTACGGCGTCCCGATCGAGGTGCTCCGCACCAGCGACGGGCGCCTCGTCGTCGTCGGCCAGCCCGAGGCTCCCCATCACCACGGCGGACGCCATGAGCACTAGCGGTATTTCCTCTCGCCGGACCCCGAGCCACGCGTGAGACAGACCACCAGGTCCGACCGCCGCCCCGCCGCCGGCCTCGGTCAGCCGCCCGCCGGGCATTTACACTCACCGGCAGGCATGGACGACTGGGCCGAGACAGCCGAGCAGGCCCTCGCCGACGCGGGCTACCGCCGCGGCGGCGCCCGCCGGGCCATGCTCGAGCTGCTCGACGAGCAGGCCTGCGCGCTCTCGGCTGTCGAGATCGAGGAGGTCCTCCGGACCCGCCGCCGTGCCGTCTCCCGGGCCAGCATCTACCGGATCCTCGAGGAGCTCGACCGCCTCGGGGTGATCCAGCGGGTCGAGGTCGGACAGACGATGGTCCGCTACGAGCCGGTCCGTCCCGGCCACGGCCACCACCACCACCTCGTCTGCGACCACTGCGGCGCCCTGCGACCCTTCAACGACGCCGAGCTCGAGCGGGCGATCAAGCGCCTCTCCGACCGCGTCCCCCTCACCGTCTCCGACCACGAGGTCGTCCTCCACGGCGCCTGCGCCGACTGCGAAGAGCCCTGACCGGCTCAGCGCGAGCGCTCGGCCCGGACGAGCGCCAGCACCGTCCGGCCCGAGGCGGCGAGGCTCGACCGCGAGATTCGGGCCAGCGTGTCGCACCGCTTCTGCCAGCACGGGTAGTCGAAGTCGATCAGGTCGATCGCCGGGATGGCGGCCAGCCTGAACGGCGTGTGGTCGTCGAAGATCAGCGGCCGCGTCGCCGCCGGGAAGGCGCCGCCGGCGCCCACCGACGCCGCCGCCGCCCGCAGCCGGCTCCACAGCGCCGGCTCTGATCCCGCCTCGCGGGGGATCCGCAGGTTGCGGTTGGCGATGAAGTCGAGCAGGACGAGCTCGCGCGTGGCGCTCCGGTGGGCGGCGACGTAGGCCTTGCTGCCGCGGTCGCCCTCGGCGTAGAAGTCGGTGAAGCCGGCCGGGGCCTCCTCGCCGTCGAACAGCGCGAAGCGCACGGCCCGGTCGCCGGCCCGCAGCGGGTCGCGGCCGAGCGCCCGGGCGACCTCGACGACGGCCGCCACCCCCGCCGCGCTGTTGTTGGCGCCGACGTAGCCCGCGACGGGAGTCGTGTCGTAGTGGGCCGCGACGACGATCGCCGGCTCCCGGCCGGGAAGGCCCCCGACCACGTTGCGCAGCCCGCCCGGCACCGCCTCGAAACGGCCGCCCGGGAGCCGCTGCCGCAGCACCTCGGCCACCTGCCGCTCGGCGGCCGACCCAGCCGGCCGCGGCCCGTAGCCGAGCACCCGGACGACCAGCGACCAGGCGCCGCCAGAGTCGAAGGCCGCCCGCCCTCCGGCGCCGCCCGAGCCGGCGGCGAGCACGCCGCACGCGAGGATCGCCGCGACGCCGGCCGCGAGGATGGAGCGGCGGCGGAGCATTGCCGCCAGCATCTCACGCCCCACCGCTGTGCGCCGCACCCCCGTGGCGACCCGCCGCCGCGGCCCCCCCCGTGCGAGACTTCACCCACCCGGAGCCCAGGTCGCCCCCGGCGCAACCGGCGCCGCACCCGCGCGAGGATCCGACCGAGCGCCCGACCTGGTGTCACCCCCCTTGCCCTCAGCGATTCCGACCGGCGACGGCTAGAAGAGATGTTCGTCCTCGTCACGCTCGTCTATCCCGTCATCCTCGCCGTCCTCTGCCTCGGCGGCGGCCTGCTCGTCGACCGCCTGAGCGGCGGCTTCCTCCCGGCGCCGCTCCTCCCCATTACGGGGGTGGCCCTCCTGATCGCCATCTCGCAGCTAACGACCTACGTGCCCGCCGCGGCCACCGCGACACCCTACGTCCTGGCCGGCGCCGCCGCCGCCGGCTTCGTCGTCGGCCACCGCCGGGCCCTCGCCCTCGTCCGCGCGCTGCCGACGCGCCTCTGGCCGGTGGTCGTGCCGGTCGTCGCCTACCTCGGCGCGCTGGCCCCCGTCCTCCTCGCCGGCCGGCTGACCTTCTCGGGCTACGGCGCCCTGCCCGACTCGGCCCTCCACATGATCGGCGCCGACTACCTGATCCGCCACGGCCAGGACTACGCCCACCTCGACCTGCGCAACTCCTACGGCCAGTACATCGCCGCCTACTTCGCCACCAGCTATCCCTCCGGCTCGCACACCTTCTTCGGCGGCAGCGCCAAGCTCCTCGGCCTGCCCCTGATCTGGGCGCTGCAGTCGTTCTGCGCCTTCATCCTCGCCACGGCCACCGGGCCGGCCTGGGTGTTCGCCCGGCGCGTCGGGCTGACCGGGGCGCTGGCGGCACTGGCGGCGCTGACCGTGACGGTGCCGGCCCTCGTCTACGGGTTCGAGCTCGTCGCCTCGCTCAAGGAGCTCGCCACCCTCCCGCTGATCCTCGCCCTCGGGGCGCTCGTCGTCGTCCACGAGCGCTGGCTGCGCGGGCCGCCGAACCGCGCGATCCCCTTCGCCCTCGTCACCGCTGCCGGGGTCTCGGCCCTCGGCGTGGCCTTCGGACCCTGGGCGGTCGCCGCGGTCCTCGTCCTCGCCGGCCTCGTCATCCACGACGCGGTCGTCGGCCGGCCGCCCACCTGGCGCCTGCCCGGCCTGGTCGCCGTCGGTGCCGCCGTCGGCCTCGTGGCCGCCTGGCCGACCTGGCTCGACGTCTACGGGTCGCTCCAGGTGGCGCAGGGCATCGCCTCGACCACCAACCCAGGCAACCTGACCGCCCCCCTCCATCTCGAGCAGGTGTTCGGGGCCTGGTTGGCCGGGAGCTATCGCCACCGCGTGGCGATGGGTCCGCTCCGCGATATCAGCTACGTCCTGATCGCCGTCACCGTCGTCGCCGCCCTTCTCGGCATCGTCCACGTGATCCGGGTCCGCGCCTACGCGCTGACCGCCTGGGCCGGGCTCCTGATCGTCTTCTGGCTCGGGCTGACCGCCTACGGGACGACCTGGACCGACGCCAAGCTCCTGATGCTCACCTCGCCTGTGGTCATGCTCCTCGCCTGGGCCGGGGTGGCCGGCTTGCGGGCCTCGCCGCGGCGGCTCCTCGCGCCGCTCCTCGCGCTCACCATCGCCGGCGGCGTGATCGCCTCGGACGTCACCCAGTACCACGGCAACGACCTGGCGCCGACCGCGCGCTACGCGGAGCTGGCATACCTCGACACGCACTACGCCGGGCAGGGGCCGGCCCTGTTCACCGACTTCGACGAGTGGTCGCTCTACCAACTGCGCGACCTCGACGTCGGCGGCCCCGACTTCATCTTCCCGCCGGTGGGGATGACCGCCGTGGTGGCCGCCCACGGCGATACCGTCGACATCGATCGGATCAGCCCGACGGCACTCGCCGCCTATCCCCTCATCGTCACCCGCCGCGACCCCGCGGCCAGCCGCCCACCCGCGGCCTACCGCCTGGCCTGGGAGGGGCGCTACTACCAGTTGTGGACGCGCAGCCCCGGCGCTCCCGCCGCGTTCGACCACTACCGGCTCTCCGGCCTCCACCCCGTCGGATGCGCGACCGTCCGCCGGCTGGCCCGCGTAGCCCGCGCCCGCCGGGTGCAGCTCGTCACCGCGCGGCCGACCGATGTCGTGAAGATCGACTTCGACCGGGCCCACCACCCGCAGTGGATCCACGACCACCCGCCCGAGGTCGGGCTGCTGATGCACCGCGGCGGCCACCTCACCGCATCGTTCACGCTTCCCCACGCCGGCTTCTGGAACCTCTGGCTCCAGGGCGAGATCATGCCGGCCGTACGCGTCTCAGTCGACGGCCGCCGTCTCGGGTCCGCCGTCGGCGAGGTCAGCGGCAACGCCTTCAACACGAGCACGGCGCCGCCGTTCGCCGGGAAGCTCGCCGCCGGCGGCCACCGCCTGACGGTCAGCCGGGGTGGCCTCCGCCTCGCCCCCGGCGACGGCGGCTCGGCCATCCTGCACGCCGTCTTCCTCACGACGGCCGGCGCCCAGGAGAGCATCGCCGCGATCGCCCCGTCCCGCTGGCGTTCGCTCTGCGGCGGCTACTTCGACTGGATCGAAGTGACGCGCGCGTGAGCGCGGTGCCGCGACCGGATCCTCGAAACCACCTGGCTCGACCGCCCCGGCGAGCTCGAGCGGGTGCTCAGACTGTCGGCTCCTCGCGTCCCCACGGCGGCGGCCGACGCACCTCGGCCTGATGGCGCACCGGGTAGAGCAGGGCCGGGATGATCACCAGCAGCGACGCCACGCTGACGGCGACCGCCACGGCTAAGTCGCCGGCCCCCGCTGAGGACGGCACCATCGCGCGCGAGATGGCGACGCCGACCAGCGTCATGAAGCCGCCGACGCCGAGGAAGCTCCGCAGCGACTTGCTGCTCGGCATCCGCCAGGACATGAAGGAGCCGAAGCAGTTGCCGAGCACCGGAAGCACCGTCGGCGGGATCAGCTGCGTCGGCGTGAGGTGCTTGGCGGCGTCGAGGACGTGCTGGCCGAACCAGCGGATCGCCAGGTTGACGGCGAAGGCGACGACGACCCCGACCACGAAGGTCGCGAGCAGGGCGCGGGGGGCGACCGGCGTGACGATGGTCGGACCCCGGTAGGAGGTTCCACCCGGGGCGGCCGGGCTCACTTGGCTCCTCGTGCGAGAGATCGGGCTGCGCGGGCCGGCCAGGACAGAAGCCCTGGCCGGCCATCGCGGAGCGGTTTGGCTTGACTAGTGAGCGGCCAGTCCGGAGACGCCGGGACCCATGTTCTCCGGCGTCGAGCCGACGAACGTCAGGTCGCCGGTGGAGCCGACGCTGTACTCGTCGATCCGGCTCGTGTTGGCGCCGGTGCCGATCACGCCGCCGAAGACCGACGGGACGAGCACGTAGAGGAAGCGCCCGTCGCTGCTGAGCGCCTCGTCGGTCGGGAACAGCGAAGGCCCGTCCGGCGTGTGGAGAATCGGCGTCGTCCCGAGCAGCTTCAGACTGCCGTTCGTCCCGAGGGCGAAGCGGGCGATGCTCTTGGTCGTCGTGTTGGTGATGAACGCAAACTTGCTGTCCGGCGTGACGACGACCCAGCACGGAGCGCCGCCGTTGGTCGATTCGGTGTCGATCGGCGTCAGCGTCCCGTTCAGCGACTCGTTGTAGGTCGTCGCCGCCCCCGTCTGCTCCGAGAGGGCGTCGGAGACCACTAGGTGCCGCAGGCCGTCGAAGGCGAAGCCGAACGGTGTGGTGGCGTCAGCCGGGGTCACGGTCGAGGTGGCTGGGCCGGCCACGCCGTTCGTCACCTTGAAGGTGTCGATCCGGCTGGTCGCCCGCTCGGTCACCACGAGGTAGCGCCCGAGCCGGTCGAAGCCGACCTGGGCGGCCGCGCCACCGGGCCCCGGGGTGGCCAGGCTCTGGTTGGAGCCGGGGATCTCGGTCATGGTTCCGCTGCTCGAGAACGTGAAGCCGTCGATGTTGCCGGTCTCCTCGTTGAGCACGTAGAGGACGTTGCCGTCCTGGGTGAGGCTCGACGGGTAGTCGCCGCCCGAGTTGATCGTCTGAACGAGCGTCAGGCCGCGGGTGGGGGAGATCCGGAAGGAGCTGATCGTGTCGCTGCCGGCGTTGACGGCGAACAGCAGCGTCCCGGTCGGGTTGATGTTGACCGCACCCTGCGAGTCGGTGATCGGGCAGACGTCGAACGGCGGGGTCATCGAGCAGGCGGCAGCCGGCTCGCCGACGCCGCCCGTGGCGACCCGCTGGGACTCGGCCAGGGTTCCGTCGGAGAAGCGGTCGAACGCGACGATCTGGTTGCCACCCGGGTCGTTGGTCTCGGTGTAGACGTTGCCGACCTTGGCCGGAGCGGCGCCGGCGGCGGACGGGATGAGTAGGGCGGCCGCGGCGAGGGCGGGCACCATGAGGGCCAACCTTCGCGCAGCGTGGGGGCGCCTGGGCGCTTGCATGTCAAAAACCTCCTGCGTCGTACTGGATTGCGCGACTTCATACGGAGCCGCAGCGGATCTCTGCTGGTCTGGCTGCTTGTTTCGATGAAGGTCTCTCCGGCTCCCTCTCGGGTTCGCCTGGCCCGGCTTCACGGCCAGTCGGAGCACCCCGCCCCGACTGGCCGTCAACGTGCGTCGAGCGTCAGCGGGCCGCGAGCCCCGACACGGCGGCCGGCATGTTGGCCGGCGTCGAGCCGAGGAGCGTCAGGCTGCCGCCCGTGCCGATGCGGTACTGGTCGATTCGGCTGATCGAACCGCCGAACACCGAGGGGATGAGGACGTAGAGGAAGCGTCCGTCCTTGCTCAGTGCCTCGTCGGTCGGAAACTGGATCGGCCCCGGCGGGGTCCCGAGGGTCGGCGTGAGCCCGAGAAGGGTCAGGCTCCCGTTGCTCCCCAGGGCGAACCGGGCGATCGTCTTGGTCGTCGTGTTGCTGATGTAGACGTAGCGGTTGTCCGGCGTGATCACGACCCAGCAGGGGGCGCCGCCGTTGGTCGACTTGGTGTCGATCGCCGTCAGCGCGTTACCCACCGCCCGGTAGGTCGTCGCCGCGCCCGTCGTCTGCGAGAGGGCGTCGGAGACCACGAGGCGGTCGAAGCGGTCGAACGCGAAGCCGAACGGCGTCGACGCGCCCGCCGGCGTCGGATGCGCCGTCGCCGGCCCGGCGACCCCGCCCGTCACCGTGAACGTGTCGATCTGGCTGGTGGCGCGCTCGGTCACCGCCAGCGATCGACCGGTCCGGTCGAAGCTGATTTGGGCGGCGGCCCCCATCGGCCCGGGCGTGGCCAGCGAGCGGCTCGATCCGGGGATCGGGTAGAGCCGGCCGTTGGGGGCGAACCGGAAGCCGGCGATGTTGCCGCTCACCTGGTTGAGCACGTAGAGCGTGTTGCCGTGGCTGTCGAGGCTGACCGGGTAGGTCCCGTCTGAGGCCTTGCGGTCGACCAGGATCAGGCCGTAGGCGGTCTCCAGAAACGAGCTGATCGTGTTGCTGCCGGCGTTGACGGCGAACACGAGACGCCCGTCGGAGGAGACGTTCACCTCGCCCTGGGCGTCGGCGATCGGGCAGATGCCGAGGCCGGGGGGCGCCGCGCAGGCGGGAGACGGAAGGCCGCTGCCGCCGGTGGGAACGCTCTGGCGCATCGTCAGGCGCCCGTTGGTGCCCCGGTTGAAGACGACGACCTCGTTGATCGCGGCGGCGTTGGTCTCGGTGAAGACGGCGCCCCTGGCATAGGTGACCCTATGAGTGACGTGCAAGTTCTTGGCGGTGGCGGCGGGCGCGGTGGCCGCCAGGCCCGCCGCGGCCAGCAGCAGTGCTCCGGCCGACAACCGCCGGACATGGTGAGAATTCCCCAGTACGAGCATGATTCGGTAACCCCTCTGACTTGGACCCCGACTTCAAGGCTGACTTTACACAAAGCCGCGCGGCTCTTCGGCGGTTATGCGTCACTCAAAATTACGATTCCATGACGCAGGGGGGGGGACGGCGCCGCCCGCTTACGACCAGGGCGTCTGCGGTCGCTCGCGGAGCTCGCCGTCGAGGGTGACATCGACCCGCTCGTCGAAGAACGAGACGTAACCGGCGAGCTCGGCCGCGTCGGGCAGTGGGTCCTCGTAGCTCCAGGCCACGTCCTCCACCGTGCGGCCGGCGAGCTCGACCGAGAAGTAGCCGGCCTCGCCCTTGTAGGCGCAGATCGTTCGCGTCGAGCTCGGCCGCAGCACCTCGTCGCGGACGTCGTCGCGGGGCAGGTAGAAGCGGGGGGAGAGCTTCGTCTCGAAGACGAGCCGCGGCCGCGAGCTGTCGGCGAGGAGCTCGCCGCCCCACTCGACGCGCACGTGCCGCGCGGACTGACGGACGTCGACCCGATGGAACGGGTCGCGCGGGTGACCGCGGACCGGCTCCTCCTCCTCGATCCACGTATCGAAGGCGTCGAAGTCGAGAATCACGTAGCCGGCGAGGTCGGGGTCGGTCGGGCGGAAGGCCGCTCGAGCCCGCTCGGTCTGGCCGCTGCGGAGCGTCAGGTTCTGCCCGTCGGTGGTGTGGAGATCGAAGTCGGCCGACTCGATCACCTCGGGACCGCCCGTCCCCATCGTGACCAGCGGCAGCGTATCGGAGCGGTCAAAGCTCCCGGTCTCGACCAGCTCGCCGCGAATGTCCTCGATCGGCACGGCGTAGGTCGGAACCACCCGGCGGGGCTCCCAGACGAGCAGCGCCCGCGACGTGTCGACCACCGTCTCGTCGCCCAGCTTCGCCCGGACGCGCTTGGGCGTCGGCTGGATGCGGAGTTCGCTGATCGCCGCCAAGAGCATCTCGCCGAGCCGCAGGGCCATGGCGAAATGATCTCACATCGAGCCGTGGCCCGCGAGAAATGACGCACCGGTGAACAGCGTTCGCCGACGCTGGGGCGGCGCGTATATTCCCGCCATGACCGCTTACTTCGTCGGCAGCTTCCTGATCAAGAATCCGGAGCCATTCGCCGCCTACCCACCCGCATTCCTGCCCACCATCGTGCCCCACGGGGGAGAGGTGATCGTCGCCGACCTCGACTCCGAGGTCCTCGAGGGGGAACCGATGCCGATCACCATCGTCATGCGCTTCCCCGACAAGGTGTCGATCCACGCCTGGTACGACTCCGCGGAGTACCAGGCGATCATCCACCTCCGCCACGACAACGCCGACGGCACCGCCGTGATCGTCGACGAGTTCAGCTCGGGCGGCTGAGCTGACCCGAGCCCGACCGCCCGGCCGCCCGACGGTCGGACTCTTCGGTCGGCCGGCGGCCCGGAGCGCGGCGCTCGCCGCTCCGAATAACCGTCAGTTCAGAAGAGCTGGTTCTCTCCGCCGAACACCTCGCTGACCGAGCCGTCGGTGAAGATTCGCCGGATCGAGTCGGTGAGCAGGCCGGCGGTGGGGAGGACGACGACGGTCTCGGGCGCGCCGGGCCGCAGCGGGATGGTGTCGGTCACGACGATCTGCTCGAACGGCGCTCGGGCGAGGACGTCGTAGGCCGGGCCGGAGAAGACGGCGTGGGTGGCCGCGGCGTAGACGGCCTTGGCGCCGGCGTCGAGCACGGTCTGTCCGGCGGCGCTCAAGGTCCCCGCCGTGTCGATGATGTCGTCGACGATCAGCGCCGTCTTGTCCTTGACGTCGCCGATCACGTAGCCGATCTCGGCCACCTGCTGGGCCGGGCGCTCCTTGGTCATCAGGGCCAGGTCGGCGCCGATGACCTCGGCGAACTTGTGGTTGAGCTTGGCCCGGCCGACGTCGGGGGCGACGACGACGAGGTCGGGGAGCTTGAGGTCGGCGAAGTACTGGGCGAGCATGAACAGGGCGGTCATGTGGTCGACCGGCTTGCTGAAGAAGCCCTGGACCTGGCCGGCGTGGAGGTCCATCGTCAGCACCCGGTCGGCGCCGGCCGCCTCGAGCATGTGGGCGACGAGGCGAGAGCTGATCGGCTCGCGCAGCGCCGACTTCTTGTCCTGTCGCGAGTAGGCGAACCAGGGCATGACGGCGATCACGCGGTGAGCCGACGCGCCGGCGGCGGCGTCGATCATCACCAGCAGCTCCATCAGGGCGTCGTTGGCGCTGATTCCGGTGACCGGGTTGGCGCAGGTCGGCTGGACGATGAAGACGTCGGCCCCGCGGATCGACTCGTCGTAGCGGCAGTAGACCTCGCCGGCCGAGAAGGTCTTCAGCGTGATCGGGCCGAGGTCGACTCCGAGCTTCCCGGCGATCGCCGCCGCCAGCTGGGGGTTGGCGCGGCCGGAGAACAGCATGAGCCGCTTGTCGTAGTCGATCGGAAGGCTGGTGACAGCGTTCCGCGGCTCGAAAGCGCACATCGCGCCGCGCAGCATACAAGGCGGAAAGGCGCCGACGGTGAGGTGAGCGACGGCGATGGGGTTCCGCCGCGGCCGGGACCGCACGAAGGCTTGACGGGGACCTGATGGCCTGCTTACCTCGTAACGCCACATGGCCGCCGACCGATCGTGACCCAGACCTTCCCCCGCGTCTACCGGGGTGCCCGCCCGCACCCGCCGGCGCCCGACCGGGTCGGGCGCGGCTGAGATGGCCCGCGGGACGTCGCTCGCCCGGGTCCCCCTGTTCGCGGGGCTGAACGCGGCCGAGCTCGACGCGGTCGCCGAGCGGATGATCGCCCGCCGGTTCGAGGCCGGCGCCGTGCTCGGCCGCGCCGGAGACGCGTGCACCCACGTCTGGGTGATCACCGGCGGCCTCGTCCACTGGCTGGCGCCGACCGCCGATGGCGACGGCGAGCTCGTCTCGCGGATGCGCAAGGGCGACGTGATCGGGGCCCAGGACGTGATCACCGGAGAGGTGCGCTTGGCCACGGTGGTCGCGAGCATCCCGACCTCGACGCTCGAGATCGAGGCCGACGGGCTGATCGATCTGGCGCGGCGGTTCCCGCAGATCCTGATCAACCTCGTCCGCCTCCAGCGCGAGCGCCTGTCGCGGGCCAACGCCCGCACCGCGGAGAAGGAGCGGGGCGAGGAGATCGCCCTGGTCACCGGGCCGTCGATGGTCGGCGCGGTCAGCCGGATCGTGGCCGCCGCCCGGAGTGCCAGCCCGCGCCCGCTGACCTTCCTCGACCGGCGGCTGTCCTTCGCCGGGGCGTTGACCGCGGCCGATGACCTCGTCTCCGAGCACGCGACTGTCCTGATCCCGGGCGAGCTCGACCCGGAGACGCTGGCGCCCCTGCTCGAGGAGGTCGACCGGGTGGTCGCCCTCGCCGGGAGCGCGCCCGAGGCGGCCCGGCTCGGCCGCCTCAGCGGAGCCGCCCAACTTGCGCGCCTGGAGATCGTGCTGGTCGGCGAGGACGCGGTCGCCGCCAGCCGCGAATGGCCGGCCGCGTTCGAGGCGCGGGTGGTGCGGACCTGCCGGCGGAAGACCGGCCCCTTCCCCTTGGGCGAGGCCGACCTGGCCTGGCTGGCGCGCCACCTGACGCGGACCAAGCTCGGGTTGGCGCTCGGCGCCGGCGGCGTCAAGGGCTACGCCCACGTCGGCGCCATCGCCGTGCTCGAGGAGGCCGGCTACACGGTCGACTACGTCGGCGGGAGCAGCATCGGAGGGTTCGTCGCCGCCCACGTCGGCCTCGGCTACGACAGCACCGAGATCTACGAGCGCTTCGAGGCCGCCTTCAGTCCGCAGACGGTCGCCGCGCTGTTCAGCGGCGGCTTCGGAAGCGGGAACAGGAGCGCCGAGGTGCTCAGCGAGATGCTCCAGCGGGCGACCGACCTGCGCTCCTTCGCCGACACGGTGATCCCCCTGGTGATCATGGCCGTCGACCTGACCGACCGTGAGCCGGCGCCGCTCCGCGACGGCCTGCTCTGGGAGGCCCTGGCCGCCACGCTCGCCGTCGCCGGCGTCTTCCCCCCGCGCGACCGCGACGGCCACCGCCTGGTCGACGGACTCCACCTCGTGCCGGTGCCGACCGCCTCGGTGATCGAGGACGGGGCCGACCTGATCGTCTCGGTCAACCTGATGGGCGCTGAGATGCTCGACCGCTGGCCGGCCGGCCCGGCGCCGGCGGAGGCGCCGGCGAAGAAGGGCCGCTACAACGCCCTCGACACGATGCTCGAGGTGATGGACCTCAGCCAACTCGACACGAGCGCCCGCCACGCCGATCTCGCCGATGTGGTCGTCACCCCCCGTTTCGGCCCGGCCGACTGGCGGGATTTTCACCTCGGCGACCTGTTCCTGGCCGCGGGGCGGGCGGCGGCGCTCGAGCAGCTGCCGAGCCTCCGGGAGCTGTGCCGGCCGGTCGACCTCGAGGCCGCCCGCTCGGGTGAGGGCTTGGCGCGCTCGGACTCTCTGATTCTCTGAGGGGGCCGCGTTCAAGTCTAATTTCACAACCTGGTGCGACGAGCCGATGTACAGTCGCGCCAGACCGGGTCCGAGGTAGGAGTGGTTCACGCGAAGATGCATACGCAGCAGCAGCGTCAGATCGCCGGGGGCGGAGGAGGCCGTTGACGTGCTAGCGCAGGCGGAGCTGACCGACGTCGCCATGGGCGCCCGGCTCAAGGTCTGCGGCATCACCGAACCGGGCGAGATCGAGCTGCTGGCGGCCCAGCCGGTCGACTTCGTCGGCCTCTGGCACGGCGTCCCCGGAGGGCCGGCGGAACTCGCCCTGGAGGACTGGCGCGTGCTCGCCGCGGCGGCGGCGGCGACCCCGGCGCTCCACCCGGTGCTGGTCACCTTCCTCAAGGACGCCGCCGTCCTCGCCGAGGCGCTGGCCGGGTCGGGGGTCAACTGGGTCCAGCTCCACGGCTACCAGACGCCGGGGCTCGTGCGGGCAGTCAAGCGGATCGACCCGGACGCCATGCGCGTGATCAAGGTCCTCCACGTCCGGGGGAGCGACTGCGTCGAGGGGTCGCTGATCGGCTCCTACGAGAAGGCGGGGGTCGACGTCTTCCTGCTCGACGCGGTGACCGCCGACGGGCGGGTGGGCAGCACCGGCGAGTCGCTCGACGCCGACTTCGCCTGGTCGCTCGCCGACCGCCTCGAGCGGCCGTTCCTGCTCGCCGGGGGCATCTCGGCGGAGAACCGCTCGGACTACGAGCGCCTGGCCGGGCACCCGCGCTTCCTCGGGGTCGACGTCGACACCAACGCCCGGGGGGTCGACGGCAAGGTTTCGGCGGCCAACGTGGCGGCCATCAGCCGGGCGTGGAAGGAGGCCGGGGACGTTGGCTAGCCGCTTCACCGACGCCCTCCTCGCCTCGCCGCTGCCGTTGATCATGGAGGTCAAGCGGCGCGACGGCAACGGCGTCGAGCTGCTCGGCGAGCGGACGATCCCGGAGATCGTCACCGCCTACACGGCGGCGGGGGCGCCGTGCATCTCGGTGGTGACCGGCCGCTGGTTCGGGGGCGACGAGCAGATGCTCCACGACGTCGCAGCCCTGACCGACCTGCCGATCCTGAAGAAGGACTTCATCACGCGCGAGAGCCAGATCGTGGCCGCCAAGGAGGCGGGGGCGTCGGCGATCCTCTTGACCGCGCGGATCCTCCCGAAGTCGTCGTTCCGGAAGCTGATCGAGACGATCCTCCGGCACGACCTGACCCCGTTCGTCGAGGTGGCCGACCACGACGAACTCGACAGCGTGACCCACGCCGGCCAGTGCATCGTGGCGATCAACAACAAGGACATCCGCCACCAGGAGCGCGACGCCGGCGATCTCGACCTGAGCCGGTCGCTGCTGGAGGCGACGATCGCCACGGGGACGCCGTGCCCGGTCAGCGCGAGCGCGATCACCGACCCGAAGGTCGCCGCCGGGCTGATCGACGCCGGTTTCAAGGGCCTCCTGATCGGGGCGGGCCTGCTGCTGAGCGCGAGCGTGGAGACGTGGGTGGCCGAGTTCCAGGGGCACCGCCGGGCGGCCGAGGCGCCGGCATGACCGAGTCGATCGCCGACCACTTCACACGGCAGGCGCAGAGCCGGCCGGAGTCCCCTGCCTTGATCTGGAGCGGTTCCGTGATCGACTACGGGACGCTCGAGGAGATGCGCGGACGGGCGGCGGCCGGGCTGGCCGATCTGGCCATCGCCCCGGATATCCCGGTCGGCCTGCTCGGCAAGAAGGCGCCGGAGATGATCGCCCTGGTCCTCGCCTGCCTGGCCGAGCGGCGTCCCTTCCTGCTGCCGTCGGTCGAGCTGAGCCCGGACACCCTCGCGGCGCTGTTCGCCCAGGCCGGGTGCAGCCACGTGCTCTCGGCGGCCGCCGGCGGCGGCGGGGCCGTCGAGGCGCGGGCGGTCGAGCGCGACGAGGGCTCGCCGGGGCTGCCGCCGTCGGCGGAGGGCCCCGAGGGCGTCGGCTTCATGCTGACCACGTCGGGGTCGACCGGGCTGCCGAAGATCGTGCCGCTGTCGCCGGGCGGGGTCGACCGCTTCACCGAGTGGGCAAGCGAGCAGTTCGGGATCGGGCCGGGGACGACCGTGCTCAACTACGCACCGCTCAACTTCGACCTCTGCCTGCTCGACATCTGGACGACGCTCAAGTACGGGGGCTGCGTCGCCATGGTCGATCAGGACCGGGGGACCAACGGCGCTTACCTGGTCGACCTGATCGCCGGCCACGGGGTCAACGTGATCCAGGCGGTGCCGATGCTCTACCGCCTGCTGATCGACGAGACGCGCGAGAACGGGCGGCAGTTCCCCGACGCGGTCCACCTGATCACCACCGGCGACAAGATCCCGGCGACGTCGGTCGAGGCGGTGCCCGGCCTCTTCCCGAACGCCCGCATGTTCAACATCTACGGCTGCACGGAGACCAACGACAGCCTGATCTACGAGTTCGACCTCGCGGGTCCCGCTCCGGCCAACGTCCCGGTCGGCCATCCGCTGCCGGGTGTGCTGGCGATGATGGTGTCGCCGGAGGGCGAGTTCGTCGAGGGGACGGGGACCGGCGAGCTCGTCGTGTGGACGCCGTTCCAGACCGCCGGCTACCTGACGGCGGCGCTCAACGACGGCAAGTTCGCGGGCTACCCGGATCCCGGCGGCGACGGCTCGCGGATCTACTTCCGCACGGGCGATATCGTCCGCCGCCACGAGGATGGGACGCTGACGCTCGAGGGCCGCAGCGACTTCTACGTCAAGGTCCGCGGCGTGCGGGTCAGCACGCAGGTGGTCGAGCAGGCGATCTCCGAGCACCCCGAGGTCGTCGAGGTCGCCGTCGTCGCCGTGCCCGACGAGATGGCCGGCCACCGCCTCCACGCGCTGGTGCGCAGGGAGGAGGGCAGCAAGCTCAACAGCCTGAAGCTCCGCCAGCACTGCGCCGGGAAGCTGGCGCGGACCGAGATGCCGTCGAGCATCGAGGTCGTCACCGAGCCGTTACCGAAAACCCCCACCGGGAAGATCGATCGCAAGCGTTGCGGTCCCCGGCAAGAGAGGACCACCGCCAATGGATGACACCACCAAGATCAAGACGTTCATCGTCGAGGAGTTCATGCCCGACGTCCCGGTCGAAGAGCTCGAGTCCGACTACGACCTGATCGCCGGCGGCGTGGTCGACAGCCTCGGGCTGCTCAAGGTGGTGGCCTGGCTGGAGACGGAGTTCGACATCGGCGTCGACGACGCCGAGCTCGGACCTGAGAGCTTCCGTACGGTCGACGCGATCAAGGGCTTCGTCGACCAGGCGCGGAATGCCGGCTAAGGCGCCGCCGTCCGCGGTCCTGGCCGCGCTCGTCATCCAGGCATATCCGATCGCCGAGGAGGTGTGGGGGGACTTCTGGGACCGCCTGCGGGCGCGCGAGCTCCACCCGGGCGAGGCGCTGGCCGTCGTCTGCTCGCTGACCACCCGCACGCCGGATGGAGCGTCGATCGGCGCGCTGCTGGCATCGCTGCGGGCGCGCAACGAGCGGCCTGACCCGCCGGCGCGGACGACCGTCAACATCGTGGGGACGGGGGGAGGACCGAGCACGTTCAACCTCTCGACCGCCTCGGCCTTCGTGGCGGCGGCGCTCGGCGCGCGGGTGATCAAGACGGGTTCGCGGGCCTACGCCAGCCGGACCGGGTCGGTCGACCTGCTCGACCGGTTGGGCATCCCCCAGACCACCTCCTACGCGCAGACCGAGGAGATGCTCGAGACCTACGGGATGGCCTGCGCCGGGGCGTTCGTCTACCCGAAGGAGCTGCGGATCCTCGCGCGTCAGATCCTCCCGTTCGACATGAAGACGATGGGCCGGTTCTTCAACGTCGTCGGGCCGTTCCTCGCGGCGGTGCCGGTCTCGACGCAGATCACCGGGGTGTCCGACCACTCGGTGCTCGACACCTTCCGCCAGTTGGCGGCTGAGGACCCGAGCCGCGACTTCTGGATCTGCTCGAACGAGATCGGCTGCGACGAGCTGCTCTCGATCACGCCGAGCCAGGTCTACGCGAGTGCCGACGACCGCGAGTTCACGCTCGATCCGGCTGAGCTCGGGCTGGCCGACCGGACCTTCGACGACCTGCTGCCGGTGGCGGACATCGACGCGACCGTGAGCCACTTCCTGGGCCTGATCGGGGGCGACGGACCGCCCGCGGCGATCGACAGCATCCGCCTGAACGCCGGGGCGCTGGCGCTCAACTGCGGCGTGGCCGCCGACTGGCCGGAGGCGCTGGCGATGGCGACCGAGACGATGCGCGCCGGGGAGCCGGCGGCGCTGATCGAGCGGCTGCGCAGCCACGGGAAGGCGGCGCCGGCGACCCCGGCGGCGAGCTGATGGCGGCGTTCTTCGCCGAGCCGCGACCCGACCGCCCGGGCCTCGCCGTCTTCCTCAACGCGGGCGATCCGCCGCTGGCGGTCCTGCGCGAGGTGATCCTCCTGCTCGACAAGTGCCGCGTCGACTGCCTCGAGCTTGCGGTGCCCTTCCCGAACTCGGCCAGCGACGGCCCGGTGATCCGCCGCTCGGCCGACCGGGCGCTCGCCGACGGGGTCGAGCGCGACGGGGTGCTCGCCTTCGTCGGGGAGATCCGGCCCGAGCTCGAGCACCTGCGGATCGCGCTGCTCGCCGACTGGAGCCACTCGATCAAGCCGCTCAAGCTGCCCGACTTCATCGCGCAGGTCAAGGACTCGGGCGCCGACGGCCTGCTCGTCCACGGCCTGCCGCCGCGGCTGCGCACCCAGTACTACGAGGCGGCCGAGCAGGCCGGGCAGCCGATCGTCACCACCTGCTACGCGAGCTCGGACGGCGCGATCCTCGACGAGGCGGCCGCGCACGGGACCGCCTACATCTATCTCGTCGCCCACTACGGGCGGAGCGGGACCTCGGTCTCGCCCGATCACAGCGCGCTGGTCCCGGCGATGGAGCGGCTGCGGGCGCAGACCGACGTGCCGATCGCGGTCGGCTTCGGCGTGAAGAACCGCTCCCACATCGAGGGCCTGGGGGCGGTCGGTGCCGATGCGGCGATCGTCGGCAGCGCCTGTGTGTCGTGCGTCGAGGAGTCGTTGGCCGCGGGCCACGACGTGGTCGCCGACTTCCGCCTGCTGCTCGAATCACTCGGAGAGACCCCGGAGCCCGCGGGCTCCTGATTTCAGTCAACCCGTCGAACTAAGGAGAGCACGAATGCTCATTCGTGAATTGGACAAGGTCAAGTGCGTCGAGTGGGGCAACGGTCTGAGCCGGCGCTTCCTGCTCGAGGCCGACGGCATGGGCTACACGGTCACCGACACGATCGTCAAGGCCGGGACGAAGTCCCTGATCGAGTACAAGAACCACCTCGAGGCGTGCTACTGCATCGAGGGCAACGGCTCGGTCATCGAGATGGACGGGACCGAGCACGTGATCGAGGTGGGGACGATGTACGCGCTCAACAACCGCGACCCCCACTACCTCTGCGGCGGCGAGGACACCGATCTGCGGCTGGTCTGCATGTTCACGCCGGCCCTCCAGGGCGACGAGCACCACGACTTCTCGGTCGCAGACACGTCGTCGGCCTACTGAGGGGTCGCCGGACGCGGGCGCGCAGCCGGGAGGGACGGCGGCGGGCCGACGGCGGCGCGGGGACTATTTGACATCGGCGGGAACCGGGAGTGGACAAGATGGAATGGAGTGACGAGCAGAAGACGTTGCGCAAGGCCATCGACCAGTACGGCGAGGCCCTGTCGGCCGGCCATGTGGAGGACGACGCGGCCTGCGTCTTCAACCGCGAGAAGTGGGAAGTGATCCGCGAGTCGGGAGTGCTTCGGCTGATCTTCGACCCGGCGTGGGGCGGCCTTGGACAGGACGCCACGACGCTCGTCTACGTGCTCGAGAACCTCGGCTACCGCTGCCGCGACGCCGGTTTGCTGTTCACCGTGGCCACCCAGATCGTCAGCGTCACCCTGCCGATCCACAAGTTCGGCTCCGACGAGCTGAAGGAGCGCTACCTGAAGCGGCTGATCGACGGCGAGCTGATCGGCGCCCACGCGATCTCCGAGCCGGAGGCGGGGTCCGACGCGACGGCGATGACGACGACGGCGACGCCGGACGGTGACGACCACTACATCCTCAAAGGCAAGAAGGGGTTCTGCACGAGCGGGCCGATCGCCGACGTGATCACCGTCTACGCGAAGGTCGACACGGAGGGGGCCGCCGCCACCGGCATCACGGCCTTTCTGGTGCCGACCGACACCCCGGGGATCGCCGTCGGCGAGCCGATCCCGAAGATGGGCCTGAACACGTCGCCGATCGGCGAGCTCGCGTTCGACGGCTGCCGGATCCCCGAGGAGAACATCATCGGCAAGGCGGGGGCCGGCTTCTTCATCCTCGAGCACGTGATGACGTGGGAGATCCTCTGCATCTTCATGATGATGGTGGGGGACATGCAGGACCGCCTCGAGCAGTGCATCAAGTTCGCCAAGCGCCGCAAGCAGTTCGGCGTGCCGATCGGTTCGAACCAGTACATCGCCGGGAAGATCGTCGACATGAAGATCGGCACGGAGAACTCGCGCAAGCACCTCTACGACACGGCGGCGAAGTTCGCCAAGCGGCGCAACGTGACGGCGGAGATCTCGATGGCCAAGATCGTGACCGCCGAGGCCAACCTGGCGTCGGCGCTGGCGGCGGTGCAGATCCACGGCGGCCGCGGCTACATGCGGGCCGACGGCCTCGAGAAGGGCGTCCGCGACGCGGTGGGAGCGCCGATCTACTCGGGGACCAACGAGATGCAGCGGGTCCGGCTGGCCTCGATGCTCGGCCTGTAGTCGCCGGCGCCTGGCGGGAGGGGGGCCGCGGGCGGGCATAATCCGGGGGTATGCGCCGATTCGAGACGGGGAGCCTTGTCGCCGCGCTGGGCGCGGTGCTGCTCCTCGTCAGCCTCTTCCTCGAATGGTTCCAGCCGGACCTGACCGCGTGGGACGCCTTCGAGGTCTGGGATCTCGTCCTCGCCGGGCTCGCCCTGGCGGTGCTGGCGATCGCGGCCGGCGAGCTCGGCTGGTGGCGAGGCCCGCAGCCGCCGGTCGAGATCGTGGTGGCCGGGGTCGGCGCGGTGATCGTCGTCGCCTGCGCCCTGATCAACCATCCGCCGGCGGCGATCGGCCGCAGCGTCAAGGACGGGGCGTGGCTCGGCTTGGCCGGGGCCGTCCTGATGGCGGCGGGCGGCGTGATGGCCCGGGTCGGCGTCTCCTTCTCCCTCAGCGTCGAGCCGCAGCCGGTGCGGCGCGTCCCGGTACCGGACGCGTCGTCTCCGCCGCGGAGGGCGGGCCGCGGTCGCGGCGCGCCGCCCTCGGGCGCCGTACCCCCGTCGGGCGGGGCGCGGGTTCCCGGGGCCGGACCCCCGGCGGGCGTTCCCGGCGCGACGCCGCCGCCCGCGGGGCCCCGGGTTCCCGGTGCAGCGC
>JBPCNA010000039.1:0-30804 GCA_051001735.1 Solirubrobacteraceae bacterium | reverse complement strand
GCCGATGGGGGGCCCGGCGCCGGGCGTGGGGCGCCGCTGGCGGTGGCGGCGTGCGCCCAGGCCGGCTCCTCGGCCACGGCGGCGGGCGGCGCCTCGAGCGGGACATCCTCGATCAGCGCCGCGGCCGGGAACGGCGCCGCCGGAGCGTCCTCGTCGATTACGGCGGTGATGCGGTCGACCGCGGCGACCACGGGGCGGGCGCTGGCCGTCAACCGGACCTTGGTGCCCCAGCCCGAGGACTCGAGCTCGACCGTGCCGCTCGCGCGTTCGCCCTCCCAGGCGACGGTCTTCTCGGGTACCAGTCGGGTGATGCGGATCTCGCCGAAGTCGGAAAGGCGCCGGCCGAGCGACTCCGGATCGCTGAGCTCGGCCCAGAGCTCGGGCGGTGACTTGACCAGCGTGCGCTGGGCCTGGAGTTCTGCCATCGCCCACGGATTTCGTCCGCGGACCGGCTAATCCTCCTGAGCGATCGCGGGCTTGCGGCGAGCCCTACGGCTTGATGGTCATGATCAGGATGGTGGCCAGGACGAGCAGGCTCACGAGGGCGCTGACCGACTTGACCTGCTGGCTGAGCGTGTCGTATTCGTCGCCGAGCGCCCCGCCGCCGCCGCCGTCGCGCTCGGCCAGCGCCGCCAGCTTGCCCTCCCGCGGCGCGAGGAAGCCGCTGAAGAGCCCGCCGAGGGCGAGGAAGGCGGCGAAGCCCCACTGGACGTAGAACTCGGAGAACTGCTTGTGATCGGCGGCGAGGTAGATGCCTGCCGCGACGACGACGATCAGGCCGGGCAGGATCAGCCGCCCGATGATCCGCTGCTGGGCGCGGTGGAGCGCGCGGAGCGCCCGGGGATCGACGCGCCGGGCGGCGCCGACCAGCAACGGATAGGCGAAGAGCCCGCCGAAGGCGACGACGACCGCCATGATGTGGACGGCGAGGACGATGTCATAGACGCTCACGGCTGCGACCATCGCGCAAGCCTAACGCGACGTCCGGGCGGTCGCTCAGATGCGCGCCTGGTAGCGCCCGAAGACGTCGCGCATCGCGCCCGAGACCTCGCCGAGCGAGCAGCGGTCGCGGAGCGCCTCGCGGATCGGGACCATCAGGTTGTCCGACCCGGCGCAGGCCGTCCGGAGCTCGTCGAGCCGCCGCCCGACGAGCTCCACGTCGCGGTTGGCCTTGAAGGCGGCCAGCCGGTCGAGCTGGTCGCGCTCGGACTCGGGGTCGACCCGGAGGATGTCCTCGATCTCGATCTTGTCGTCGACGTACTTGTTGACCCCGACGACGACGTCCTGCCCGGTGCGGTAGCGCTCCTGGTAGCCCCAGGCCGACTCGTCGATCTCCTTGGTGATGAAGGGGATCGCCTCGACCGATCCGCCGAGCTCGTCGACCTTGGCGATCAGCGCGCTGGCCCGGGAGTCGATCTCGTCGGTCAGCGACTCGATGAAGTACGAGCCGGCGAACGGATCGACGGTGTCGGCCGCGCCCGACTCGTGGGCGATCACCTGCTGGGTGCGCAGGGCGATCTTCGCCGCCCGCTCGCTCGGCAGGGCGAGCGCCTCGTCGAAGCCGTTGGTGTGGAGCGACTGGGTGCCGCCGCAGACGGCGGCGAACCCCTGGAGGGCGACCCGGACGATGTTGTTCATTGGCTGCTGAGCGGTCAGCGTGACCCCGCCGGTCTGGGTGTGGAAGCGGAGCATCAGCGACTTCGGGTTCTCGGCGCCGAAGCGCTCGGACATGATCCGGGCCCACATCCGACGGGCGGCGCGGAACTTGGCGACCTCCTGGAAGACGTGGTTGTGCCCGTTGAAGAAGAAGGCCAGCCGGGGGGCGAAGTCGTCGACCGAGAGCCCGGCGTCGATCGCCGCCTCGACGTAGGCGATCCCGTTGGCCAGGGTGAAGGCCACCTCCTGGACGGCCGAGCTGCCCTTCTCGCGGAAGTGGTAGCCGGAGATCGAGATCGTGTTCCAGCGGGGTACGTGCTCGGCGCAGTAGGCGAAGAGGTCGGTTGTCAGCCGCATCGACGCCGCCGGCGGATAGATGTAGTTCCCGCGGGCGATGTACTCCTTGAGGATGTCGTTCTGGGTCGTCCCGCGGAGCTTCTCAGGCGGCACGCCCTGCTCCTCCCCGACGAGCTGGTAGAGGCTGAGGAGGACGCAGGCCGGGGCGTTGATCGTCATCGACGTCGAGATCACGTCGAGCGGGATGCCGTCGAAGGCGGTCCGCATGTCGTCGATCGTGTCGATCGCCACCCCGGTCCGGCCGACCTCGCCGAGGCAGCGCGAATCGTCGGAGTCGAGGCCGAGCTGGGTCGGCAGGTCGAAAGCCATCGAGAGCCCGGTCGAGCCGTGGGCCAGGAGGTACTTGTAGCGAACGTTTGACTCCTTGGCCGAGGCGTAGCCGGCGTACTGGCGCATCGTCCAGAGCTGCTTGCGGTACATCTCCCGGTGCGGCCCCCGGGTGAACGGGTAGGCGCCCGGGTCGCCGAGTGAGAGCTCGTCCGGGAGATCGTCCTCGGCGTAGAGCCCCTTGATCTCGATGCCCGAATCGGTGAAGCGACGGGGGTCGTCGGGCCCGATCATCGGCGCGACGGTCAGGCGCTCGTCGGGCTCGGGTGCGGGTGGGGTGTCGCCGGACATGGGCGTGGCCAAGGATAGACCGGCGGCGCCCGAACGGCGGCCCGGCCGTGCGTATCCGCGTCGTCCAGCCGCGGCCGGCGGCGCCCGGTCGCCGACAGCTGCCAAAGTGACCGTTATGGCACGGCACATTAACGGCGGGCTCGGCCCGGACGACGAGACGGTCGATCCGCTTCAGCTGTTCTTCAACGACATGGGGCGGACGCCGACGCTGACCAACGGCGAGCTGGTCGAGCTGGCCAAGCGGTTCGAGCGGGGCGACCTGGCGGCCAAGACGAAGATGATCGAGTCGAACCTCCGGCTCGTGGTCGCGCTGGCGAGGCCGTTCGGCAAGCAGGGGCTGCCCCTGCTCGACCTGATCCAGGAGGGGACGATCGGGCTCGTCCGGGCGGTCGAGAAGTTCGACCACCGCAAGGGCTTCAAGTTCTCGACCTACGCCACCCCGCACATCCGCCAGGCGATGGCCCGGGCGGTGGCGGAGAAGTCGCGGACGATCCGGCTGTCGGCCAACGTGCTCGAGAAGCTCAACAGGCTCCACGACGCCGAGCGCCGGCTCGCCGCCGATCTGCGCCGCGACCCGACGGCCGAGGAGCTCGGTGCCGCCACGGGCCTGGCGGCGCACGAGGTCGAGTCGATCAGGCGCTGGGCCCAGGCGCCGGTCTCGATCGAGCATCCCTCGGCCGAGGACGAGCGCCGCCGGGCCGACGAGGATCGCCGGGCCGCCGAGGAGGGCGAGGTCGTCGACCGCCCGACGTCGGCCGAGCAGCGGGCGGCCCCGGCCGAGTTCGGCTTCGCGTCGCTGCTGACCGAGGAGGAGCGGCGCGTGCTCGAGCTCCGCCACGGCACCGGCGGCGAAGACGCCGTCTCCGTCAAGGAGGTCGCCCACCGCCTCGGCCTCACCTCCGAAGAGGTCCGTCAGATCGAGACCGACGGGATCGCCAAGCTCCACCGCCACCGCGCCGCCGGATAGGACCCGGGCATGGACTCCGCCCGCCTGCGCACGCTGCCGTCGGTCGACCAGCTCGCCGCCGGCCTCGCAGCGCCGCACGCCTTGGCGGTGGCGGCCGCCCGCGCGGCGATCGCCGAGCGGCGTGCGGAGATCGTGGCCGGGGCCGACCCGGACGAGGACCTGCTCGACCGGGCGCGGGCGCGGCTCGAGTCGCTGCGCACGCCGTCCCTGCGGCGGGTGATCAACGCGACGGGGGTGATCGTCCACACCAACCTCGGCCGGGCGCCCCTGGCCGCAGCGGCGCGGGCGGCGGTGGCCCGCGCGGCGGCCGGCTACAGCAACCTCGAGCTCGACCTCGAGCCGGGCGTCCGCGGGTCTCGCCGGGTCCACGTCGAGGCGCTCCTCCGCGGTCTCACCGGGGCCGAGGCGGCCGTCGTGGTCAACAACGGCGCCGCCGCCGTGCTGCTCGCCGCGGCGGCGCTCGGCGGCCCGGGGGCGGCGATCGTCGTCTCCCGCGGGCAGCTCGTCGAGATCGGTGGCGGCTTCCGCATCCCCGAGGTGATCGCCCAGTCGGGGTCGCGGCTGGTCGAGGTCGGGACGACCAATCGGACGCGGCTGGAGGACTACCGCCGCGGCCTGGAGGCGCCGGACGCGGCCGCGGTGATGCGGGTCCACCCGTCGAACTTCCGCACGGCCGGCTTCGTCTGCGAGGTGGCGATCGAGGAGCTGTGCGGACTCGGGGCGCCGGTGATCGACGACGTCGGCTCGGGCGCGCTCGCCGAGGTCGAGGACGAGCCGACGCTGCGGCGGTCGGTCGCCGCCGGGGCG
Source organism: Solirubrobacteraceae bacterium (assembly GCA_051001735.1). Classification (GTDB taxonomy): domain Bacteria; phylum Actinomycetota; class Thermoleophilia; order Solirubrobacterales; family Solirubrobacteraceae; genus Palsa-513. The sequence goes on along the minus strand of JBPCNA010000039.1, from coordinate 26,399 downwards.
GCACTCGTCTGCTGCTCGGGCGACAAGCTCCTCGGCGGGCCGCAGTCGGGGGTCCTCGTCGGGCGGGCGGAGGCGGTGGCCAGAGCGGCTGCCCACCCGCTGGCCCGCGCCCTGCGGATCGACAAGCTCTCGCTCGCAGCGCTCGAGGCGACGCTCCGCCTCCACCGCGACGGCGAGGCGGCGGCGATTCCCGTGCTGGCCATGCTCCGGGCGTCGGCTGAGGAGCTCGCCGGCCGGGCCGAGCGCCTGCGGGCGGGCCTCGAGGCCGTCGGCGTGCCGGCGCGGGTCGGTCGGGCCTCGGCGCGGGTCGGCGGGGGCGCGCTGGCGCTGCTGGAGTTGTCCGGTCCTGTTCTGGAGCTCGATCCGGTCCTCGTCGGGCCGCTGCGGCGAGGGTCGCCCCCGGTTCTCGGCCGCGTATCGGACGGCCGCCTGCTGCTCGACCCGCGGACGATCGCCGCCGAGGAGGTCGACGAAGTCGTCGCCGCCGTGGCTGCCGCCGCCTCGAGCCGTTTGTGAGACAGACCGCCAGCGTCCGGCCGGCGACGATCGGCACCGCCGGCCACGTCGACCACGGGAAGACGGCGCTGGTGCGGGCGCTGACCGGGGTCGAGACCGACCGGCTGGCCGCCGAGCGGGCGCGGGGCATCTCGATCGAGCTGGGCTACGCGCCGCTGACCCTGCCGAGCGGGCGGCGGGTGTCCTTGATCGACGTGCCCGGGCACGAGCGCTTCGTCCGCACGATGGTCGCCGGGGCGACGGGGATCGACGCCTTCCTGATGACGATCGCCGCCGACGACGGGGTCATGCCGCAGACCCGCGAGCACGCGGCCGTCCTGCGCGCCCTCGATGTGCGCCGGGGGGTCGTGGCGGTGACCAAGGCGGACGCGGCCGACCCCGACCTCGCCCTGGCCGAGGCTGCGGACCTCCTTCCGGGGGTGGCGGCGGTCGCGGTGTCGGCGCGCACCGGCGCCGGTCTCGACGCGCTGCGGGCCGTGCTCGAGCGCGTGGTCGAGGAGCTGCCCGCCCGCGCCGCGGCGGCCGGCCCGGCCTGCCTCCACGTCGACCGGAGCTTCACGATCAAGGGCGCGGGGACCGTGGTGACGGGGACGCTGTGGTCGGGGGAGATCGTCCCCGGTGCCGACCTCGTGCTCCTCCCCCGCGGGCTGCGCCTCCGCGTCCGCGGGGTCGAGGTCCACGACGAGGCGCGCGAGCGGGCGGGCGCGGGCCAGCGGGTGGCGGTCAACCTGGCCGGCGTCGCCGTCCGCGACGTCGCCCGCGGCGACGTGCTCGCCGGGGTCGACTCGCCGGTCCGGGCCACCCACGTGATCGACGCGGCGCTCGAGTTCGGCGAGCACCGCGAGCGTGAGCCCGAGCACGGCGTCCGTGTGTCGGTGCACCACGGGACGCGCGAGGCGCCGGCCCGCCTCCACCGCCTCGGCGGGCGGTTCTGGCAGATCCGCCTCGAGCGGGTGCTGATCGCGGCCGCGGGCGACCGCCTGGTCGTCCGGCGGCTGGCGCCGCCCGACACACTCGGCGGCGGCGTCGTGCTCGATCCGGCGGCCCGCCGCCACCCGACCTCCAACGAGGTGATCGTCCGCCTGACGCGCCTCTACCGCGGCGAGCCGCCGGCGCCGCCCGAGCCGGTCCGGCCGGGACGCGAGCCCCCGGCTGCCCCGCCGCCGCTCTCGGCGTCGGCGCTCGAGCTCGAGCAGCGGTTGCGCGAGGAATGGTTCGAGCCGGACGCCGCGGTCGAGTCGCCGGCGCTGGCCGAGCTCCGCCGGACGGGCCGGGCGGTGCGGGTCGGGCGGACTCTCCACTACCACCCGGACGCGCTCGAGGAGATCGAGCGCCGGGTCGCCGAGGTGATCGGCCGCGAGGGTCAGATCACGCTCCCCCGGCTGCGCGACGAGCTGGCCACGAGCCGGAAGTTCGCCCAGGCCCTGCTTGAGCACCTCGACGGCGAGAAGGTCACCCGGCGGCGGCCGGACGACACGCGGGTGCTGCGGCGCCGCCCGTGAGCCGCCCGTCAGGACGGTATCCTCCGCCGCGATGGCCACCTGCCTAGTGACCGGAGGGGCCGGCTTCCTCGGGTCGCACCTCTGCGACGAGCTTCTGCGCCGCGGGAACCGCGTCATCTGCGTCGACAACCTGGAGACGGGCTCGCTGATCAACATCGAGCACATCCGGTCCCCGGCCGACTTCGTCCACCTCAACGTGGACATCATCGAGCCGTACTTCGTCGACGAGCCCGTCGATTTCGTCTACCACCTGGCGTCGCCGGCCTCGCCGATCGACTACCTGCGCCTGCCGCTGCACACCTTGAAGGTCGGCTCCTACGGGACCCACCACACGCTCGGCCTGGCCAAGGCGCACCGGGCGCGGTTCCTGATCGCGTCGACGAGCGAGGTCTACGGCGACCCGAAGGTGCACCCGCAGACCGAGTCCTACTGGGGCCACGTCAACCCGATCGGTCCGCGCGGCGTCTACGACGAGGCCAAGCGCTACGCCGAGGCGCTGACCATGGCCTACCACCGCCAGCAGGGCGTGGACACGTCGATCGTGCGGATCTTCAACACCTACGGCCCGCGGATGCGCCCCTACGACGGCCGGGCGATCCCGACCTTCCTGCGCCAGGCCCTCGCCGACCGGCCTCTGACCATCTTCGGCGACGGCTCCCAGACCCGGTCGTTCTGCTATGTCACCGACCTGATCGGGGGCATCATCGCCCTCGCCGAGTCGGGCCATCACCACCCGGTCAACGTCGGCAACCCGAACGAGTTCACCCTGCTCGAGCTGGCCCACGCCGTGATCGAGCTGACCGGGTCGAGCTCGGAGATCATCTACGAGGCGCTCCCGACCGACGATCCGCAGCAGCGCCGGCCGGACATCACGCTGGCGCGCCGGCTGCTCGGCTGGGAGCCCGAGGTCGACCTGCGGAGCGGCCTGCAGCGGACGATCCAGCAGTCGGGCCGCGAGCGCCTGCTCGGCCACGCAGCGCCGTAGCGGCCGCGCAAACTCCGCTACATGTGCGAGAGTTGCGCGTTAGTACGGCGAGATGCCTAGAGTTCTGGGGGTAACCCGCGTGCCTGAGTCGGAGGAAGCTGTCGAGGAGTCGGTGGGGCGAGCGCCGGCGACGGCGGCCGCACTGCTGCGCAGTAGCGCCGACCTCAGCGAGCGCGACGTCCGCTCGAGGCGGCCGCCCCAACTCTCCTTCCTGCTGCGCCTGGACACGCTCCGGCGCCTGACCCGTGTCGTCGCCCTGCTCGCGCTCGACCTGGCCGGCGTCTTCCTGGCCATCTTCACCGCCCTCAGCGTCAAGGCGGTCCTGCGCACCCACCTCGACGTCGGCGGCGTCTTCGAGCAGACGAAGGGCTTCGTCGCCTTCGCCTACCTGGTCACCGTGCTCCTCTTCGCACGCTCGAGCCTCTACGCCGATCGGGCGATCCGCCCCGGCATGACCCGGATCCTCGCCTCGCTGTTCCAGGTCGCCCTGGTCGCCCTCGCCTTCGCGGTGGTCAACGGCGACGAGTTCAGCTCCTACTACCTCTTCTACGGGTCCCTTCTCTTCGCGCTCATCTACGTCTCCTCGCTGCGCTTCTTCTACGAGTCGATCTCCGGGTTCCTGCTGCGGGCGGCCGGCTACCGGCGGCGGGCGGTGGTCGTCGGGACCGGCGGGCACATCGAGGCCGTCGCCCACGCCCTCGGTGACGGTCCCCACCCGACGGTCGACGTCGTCGGCTTCGTATCGCTGACCCCGCGGCCGGACAACGGGGTCCGCTCGCTGGGTACGCTGGCCGGCATCGGCGAGGTGATCGCCGAACACCGGGTGGACGAGATCATCATCGCCGACTCCGACTTCCCCCAGCGCCAGGCGGTCGAGCTGATCGACCAGTGCCACCAGCGGGGTGTCCGGGTACGGATCGCCCCGTCGACGATGGAGATCCTGATCCACCGGGCCGAGTTCGTCCCCGGCCAGTCGGTGCCGCTGTTCGAGCTCAAGCCGCCGGTTTTCGAGGGCATCGACTTCGTCGTCAAGCGCGTCTTCGATCTCGTCGTCGCGTCGCTCCTGCTCGTCGTCCTCAGCCCGCTGCTGGTGGTCATCCTCGCCGCCGTGCGGTTCAGCTCGCGCGGACCTGTCCTCTACCGCTCGATCCGCCCGGGCATCGGCGGCGTGCCGTTCCCGTGCCTGAAGTTCCGCACCATGCAGAACGATGCCGACGAGCGCCAGGCCGATCTCGAGTCGCAGAACGAGGCCAGCGGGGCGCTCTTCAAGATCCGCGCCGACCCGCGCCTGACCCGGGTCGGCAAATGGCTGCGGCGTTTCTCGCTCGACGAGCTGCCCCAGCTGCTCAACGTCCTCCGCGGCCAGATGTCGCTCGTCGGGCCCCGGCCGCTGCCCCAGCGCGACTTCGAGCGGCTCGACGACTGGCACATGAAGCGCTACCTCGTGCTCCCGGGCATCACCGGCCTCTGGCAGGTCTCCGGACGCGCCGAGCTCGACTTCGACGACCTCGTGCGGCTCGACTTCCTCTACCTCGAGCGCTGGTCGGTCTTCCTCGACCTGACGATCCTCGTCAAGACGGTCCCGGCGGTGTTCACCCGCCGCGGCGCCTTCTGATCAAGTGGTCCGTCTCTCGCCGGACCCTCGAGCCATTCGTCAGACAGGCCGCTACCGCAGCGCCGGCACCCGAGCCACGTTGCGCAGGAGGTAGGGGCCCAGCGTCTGGCTGTAGAGCTGCGTCATATGTCCGGGGTCCCGGAAGACGAGGACGCCGCCGATCACCGGGTAGCAGACCTTGGGGCCGCAGAAGTAGTGGGTCATGTCGATGACCGCCACGCGCGACGGTAAGCGCTGCGCCGCGACGACCGCCGGATCGGCCGCCAGGACGAGGCCGCGGCGGAGCGCGCAGGCGCCGGCGGTCGGCCGGTGCCGGGCGATCGCCGACTGGACGCAGGGCGCGGTGGCTCGTCCGATCTCGGGCGTGTCGCGGATGACGACGATGTGCGCGACGGTGGCCGGCAGTGCCTGCCAGGCCGACAGGTATCCCTCGACCGCGGTCTCGAACCGGGACCTCCCGGGCGCCGGGACGACCCGGGCCACGGCGTGGTCGACGACGAACATCGTGTCGACCTGGGGATTGGCGAGAAACCAGGCGGCGACCGACGGCCGCCAGGCGACGCAAGAGGCGATCAGCGCCTCGGGGATGACCGGAACGGCGTCGCTGAAGGGGCAGCTCGCTCGGGTGATCGATGCTCCCTGCCAGTGGCGTGATCGGGCGACGAAGGCGAGAGCCGCGCGCCAGGTACCGGCGTGGCTGTCACCGACCAGGGCGACGGCGTGGGTCGCGAGCGGCGGGGACGGCCCGAACGTACAGACGAAGAGCCCGGCGGGTGGGAGGGCGTAAGGGGCGCCGGTCGTCACCGCGCCGCCGCCGGAGAGGTGGAGGATGGCGTCGTCGCGGGTCTGAGGGGTGCACGGAGCGTTCGGTATGAGCAGCGCGAGATCGGGCGCCGGCGTCACGGTGAACCGGAGCGCCGGGTTCGCGCAGGAGTGGAGGGGGTCCCGCGACGCGGCGCCGAGGCACCTCGATCCAGCGGCGGGCCGGGCGAGAACGGCGTCGTGGGATGTGAGGGCGGCGGTGGCGATCAACGCCGCCCCGGCGAGCGACCACTTCGAGAGGGTGCGACGGGGAACCTTCGTCAGTCGGCCCCCTCGAGTCCCCCACCGCACCCACGGAGTTATAGGCGACGGCGCCCTCACGGGCGGCGTTTCGCCGGGTCGACAGCGGGGTAGCGCCACCGAACCGCAAGGAAAGGGACAGGCGATGGCCAAGACGGTGACCAAGGCGGAACGCGACCTCGCGGACCGGCTGCACGAGTTCGGGCTCCGTAAGCGCGCGGCCCGGAGCCTCGCTCAGGGAGCCACCGCCCCCAGGCCGCCGTCGGCCTCCGCGGCCCGCGATGCCCTCAAGGACATCGTCGCCAAGGTCGAGCGGACGGCGAAGAAGACGAAGAAGAAGGGCAAGACGAAGAAGAAGAAGTAGCGCCGACGGGCCTGCGCCGCTCGCCCGTCCCGGTCGCGACCCGACATGGCCGCAGGCTTGCAGCCACCGGCCCCCGTCAACCCGGGCCACGATAATCCGGCGGATGCCGCGAGATCTGCTCCGCTACCGCTACCTCTTCGAGCAGATGGTCCGCCGGGAGCTCCGCCAGAAGTACAAGGGCTCGGCGCTCGGCGTCCTCTGGTACCTGGTCAACCCGCTCGTGCTGATGGGCGCCTACACCGTGATGTTCACCTTCGTCCTCAAGGCCCGCTTCAACCCGCCGATCCACGACTACGCCCTGTTCGTCCTGGTGGGCATCGTCGTCTGGACCTTCTTCCAGCAGGCGGTGCTCGGCGCGGCGACCTCCCTGCTCGACCAGGGGGCGCTCGTGCGCAAGGCGCTCTTCCCCCGCCAGACCATCCCCGCGACGGTGGTCACCGTCCAGCTGGCGACCTTCTGCACGATCCTCCTACTGATCCTCCCGATCGTCTTCGTGGTCCACGGCTCGCTCACCGGCTGGCTCGTCCTGCTCCCGGCCTACGTCGCCCTCCTCTTCGTGTTCGCCCTCGGTCTCGGGCTCGGCGCGGCGGTCCTCCACGCCCACTTTCGCGACGTCGGGCCGATCCTCGGCGCCGCCCTGCTCCCCTGGTTCTTCGTGACCCCGATCTTCTACCCACCGACCGGCTTCCCCGGGGCCGCCCACCACGAGTTGCTCAAGGCGGTCCTGCGCTGGGCCAACCCGGTCGCGCCCTTCGTCGAGGCGATCCGGTCGGTCACCTTCGACGGCGCCTGGCCGGGCTGGGCGGTCAGCGGCTACGTGCTCGTGATGGCGCTCGTCGCCCTGGCCGGCGGGACGCTCCTCTTCCGCCGCCTCCAGGGCGAGCTGGCGGTCGTCGTATGAGGTCGGTCGACGCGGCGCTCGCCCCGGGGACGATCGTCCTGCGCGACGCCTCGCGGTCGTTCAGCGTCCGCGCCGACCGCGGCCGCACGCTCAAGGAGCTGCTGCTCGGGCGCCGCCGCAACGGCGACGGCGGCGGCCCGGCCCCCGTCGCGGCCCTGCGCGACGTGAACCTCGAGATCGAGCCGGGGGAGACGGTCGGCATCGTCGGACGCAACGGCGCCGGCAAGTCCTCCACGCTCCGCGTCCTCGCCGGGATCATCCCCCTCGACGCCGGCCTGGTGGCGAGCTCGGGCAAGATCGTCTCGCTGCTGGAGGTAGGCGCCGGCTTCGGCCGCGACTTCTCCGGGCGCGAGAACATCTTCCTCAACGGCGCCCTCCACGGCCTCGGCAGGGAGGAGATCGAGGCGCAGCTCGCGGCGATCATCGACTTCTCGGAGCTCGGGGACTTCATCGACGCCCCGGTCAAGACCTACTCCTCCGGCATGTTCCTCCGCCTCGGCTTCGCCATCGCCGCCCACCTCGAGGCCGACATCCTCCTGATCGACGAGGTCCTCGCCGTCGGCGACGAGGCCTTCCAGCGCAAGTGCGAGGCGCGCATCGCCAAGCAGATCGCCGGCGGGGCGACGCTCGTGCTCGTCTCCCACGACGCCGCTCTGATCGAGCGGACGTGCGCCCGGGTCGTCGTCCTCGACGGCGGCGCCGTCGTCTTCGACGGCGCCTGCCCCGAGGGCATGGGCTTCTACCACCGGCTGATGGGCACCGCCGCATGAAGCCCGAGGACGCGGTCCAGAGCGCCCGTTCAGAGCTCGCCCGGCGGCGGGCCGAGGGCGCCTACGCCGAGAACATGGACGACTACCGGGTGTCGCCCCCCGAGCGCCCGTCGATCGAGCTCCTGCTCGAGTGGGCGGTGATCGAGCCGGATCTCGACCTCGTCGTCTCGACGCGCCGCCTCGGCGCCCCGATCAGCTGGGTCAAGCGGCTCCTCGTGCATCTCCTGCGCCAGTACACCGGGCAGCTCGCCTCCCAGCAGACGCGGCTCAACGTCCACCTCATGGGCCGGGTGGCCGAGCTCGACGAGCGGCTCTCCGACCTCCACCACCGGCTCGTCGACGTCGAGCAGAACCGGCGCCGGTGATCGTCCACCAGCTCCTCAGCGGCGCCGGCCCGGTCGACGCCGTCACCGGCCAGGCCTTCGCCTACCGCCGCCTGTTCTCCGAGTGGGGCTGGGGCGGCCGCGACTACGCCGCGTCGATCGACAAGCGGGTGGGCAGCGCCGTCTCGCCGCTGGCCGCGCTCGACCCGGCCTCCGACGACGTCCTCCTGCTCCACTACTCGGCCTACGCACCGAAGCTCGGCGCCATGCTCGACCTGCCCAACCCGAAGATGCTCATGTACCACAACGTCACGCCGGCGCGCTGGTTCTGGGATCTCGAGCCGACGATCGCCGTCCACTGCTCGCTCGGGCGCCGCCAGCTGCCGACCTTCGTCGCCGGCGTCGACCTGGCCGCCGCCGTCTCGCATTTCAACGCCGCCGAGCTGGTCGCCGCCGGCGCGACCCGCACCGCGGTGGTCCCGATCCTCTTCGCCCCGCCCGAGGCGAACGCCGCCGCCACCGGCGACCCCGGCCCGCCGACGATCCTCTTCGTCGGGCGCCTGACGCCGCACAAGCGCCAGGACGAGCTGATCGGGGCCTTCGCCCTCTACCGCCGCCACCGCCGGCCCGACGCCCGCCTCGTCCTCGTCGGGGAGCCGCTGACCCCGCGCTACGGACAGTCGCTGGTCGAGCTGGCCGACCGCCTGGTCCCCGGCGGGGTGACCTTCCGGCAGGGGATCAGCCAGGCCGAGCTCTGGCGCTGCTACGCCGAGGCCGACGTCTTCGTCTGCCTCTCCGAGCACGAGGGCTTCTGCGTGCCCCTGCTCGAGGCCTTCCACTTCGGCGTGCCCGTGGTCGCCCGTCCGTCCGGCGGGGTCGCCGAGGTGGCTGGGGACGCCGCGCTCCTGACCGACGACCCCGACCTCGCCCTGGCGGCCGAGCTGATCCACCTGGCGATCGAGGACGCCGAGCTCCGCGAGGAGCTCCGGGCGCGCGGCCGGCGCCGGCTCGAGGACTACGCGCCGGAGGCGACGGCGAAGAAGCTCCGCGAGGCGGTCGAGTCCGTGGGCGGCGTTGCGGCCGTCCCCGGCGGGTAGACCGCCGAGATGCCTCGCCGCCGCCGATCTTCCGCCGTGTTCGGGCGCCTCGCCGCGCACGACCGCCGGCTGTTCGACGCTTTCGCGCGCGGCCGCGTCCCCGTGCTCGGACCGCTCTTGCCCCCGCTCGGACGGTTGGCCGACCACTCGGTGCTCTGGGCGCTGACCTCCGCCGCCCTGGCGAGGAGCGGCGATCGCCGCTGCCGCCGGGGCGCCCTCCGCGGGCTCGGCTGCATCGCCGTCGCCTCGGCGCTGACCAACCAGCCGGCCAAGCGGCTCGTTCGCCGGGCCCGTCCCTCGCTCGAGGGGGTCCCTGCGGTGCGCCACGGGCGCCCCACGCCGGACTCCACGTCGTTCCCGTCCGGTCACGCCGCCGCGGCGTTCGCCTACGCGCTCGGCGCCGGGGCCGAGCTCCCGGCGAGCCTCGGCGTGCCGCTGGTCCTCCTGGCCGGAGCGGTCGGCCTGTCGCGGGTCTACGTGGGCGTCCACTACCCGGCGGACGTCGTCGTCGGGGGCGTTATCGGCGCCGCGGTGGCCGGCGCCTCGCTGCGCGTCTGGCCGCTCCCCGATGTCGAGCCGGGCGAGGGTCCGGTCGAGCGCCGGACCGTGGCGGCTCCGGCGGGTGCCGACGGCGCCGGACTGGCGTTGGTGGTCAATCCCGGTGCCGGATCGGCGCTCGACGCCGCCGAGCTCCGCCGGCGCCTGCCGGCCGCCGTGATCGTCGAGGCCGACGGCGGCGAGAACCTCGAGACACAGCTGCGGGCGGCCGCCGCCGGTGCCACCGTGCTCGGCATCTGCGGAGGCGACGGCTCGGCCAACTGCGCGATCGGCGTGGCCCGGGCCACCGGTCTGCCGCTCCTCGTCCTTCCTGGCGGAACGCTCAACCACCTGTGCCGTGACCTCGGGATGGAAAGCATCGACGACGCGCTCGACGCACTCGCTGCCGGGCGCGCGATCCGCGCCGACGTCGGCGTGCTCGACGGCGAGCCGTTCATCAACACGGCCAGCCTCGGCGCCTACCCCGAGTTCGTCGCCCTGCGCGAGCGCCTCGAGCCGCGCATCGGCAAGCTCCCGGCCATGGTCGTGGCCGACGTGCGCGCTCTCGTTGACGCCACCCCGTCGCTGCTGGAGATCGACGGCCGGCGGACCCGGGTCTGGCTGATCTTCATCGGCAACTGCCGCGACCTTCCGGACGGACCGGCGCCGAGCGTTCGGCGGAGCCTGGACGACGGGCTGCTCGACATCAGGCTGCTCGACGGGGGGCGTCCTTTCGCCCGCGGGCGGCTCCGCGTCGCCATGCTCGTCGGCCGCGCCGCCGGATCCCCCGGACTGCGCTCCTGGTCCGCCGAACGCCTCGACGTCCGGTCGCTCGAGGGGCCGCTGCGTACGGCGCGCGACGGGGAGGTCGCGGAAGCCGACCGGACCGCCTTCTCGGTCGGCAAGGAGCGCGACGCCGTCGTGCTCGATGCGGCGTGAGCGGCGCCGGCGGCGGTGCGCTGCGGCTCGGCGCGCTCTGGGTCGCCCTGGCGGTCGGGGCGCTGCTCGCCGGGCTCGGCGTCGAGGGCAACGGCTTCGACGGCTCGCTGGTGCGCGAGGTGGCCGGCGAGCGGACGAGCGCGCTGACGTCGGCCGCGCGTCTGGCCACCGACCTCGGCGGCCCGGCGCTCGATGCCGTCTTCGCCGTCGCCGTCGCCGGCCTCCTGCTCGGCCGACGCGCCCGCGACGCCGTGTTCGTCGTCGTCGCGGCGGGCGGAGCGATGGTCCTCACCAACGCGATCAAGGTCGTGCTCGACCGCCCCCGCCCGGACGGCGGCGGCCTCGTCTCCGTCGCGAGCGCCTCCTGGCCGTCGGGCCACGCGTCGAGCAGCATCGCGCTCTACGGCGCGCTCGCGGTGATCGCCGCCCGCCGGGCGACCGGTCGGCCGCGGGCCGCGATCTGGCTGGGCGCGGCGGCGCTGACCGCCGCCGTCGGCGCCTCCCGCGTCTACCTCGGCGTCCATTATCCGAGTGACGTCGTCGCCGGGTGGCTGGTCGGCGGTCTCTGGCTGCTCGGGGTCGCACGTTTCGCGGCGGGCGCAGAGCCCACCGCGAACGGCGGGGCGACGGCGACGGGTGGGGGCGGTAGCTTGCCCGGATGACCGTCCGCTCCGCGGCGCGCGCCGTCGCGGCCCCGGTGCGGGCCGAGCCGGCCCTCGCGCTGGTGGTCATCGCCACCGCGATCCTCTACTCGGCCTACGCGGTGATCCGCCACGACCATTTCGGCAGCGGCTTCGATCTCGGCATCTTCACCCAGGCGATCTGGCACTACAGCCACTTCGAGGCGCCGGCGAGCTCGATCCGGGGGTTCGCCAACCTCCTCGGCGACCACCTCCATCCGGTCCTCGTCCTGCTCGCCCCGTTGATGTGGATCTGGTCGGACCCGCGGACGCTGCTCGTCGCCCAGGCCGCGCTGGTGGCGGCGTCGATCGTCCCGGTCTTCCTCTTCGCCCGCCCGCGCCTCGGCCGCCCGGCCGCCCTGCTGCTCGCCGTCGCCTACGCCTCGTTCTGGGGGCTCGGTGCCGGCACGGGCTACGAGTTCCACGAGGTGGCGTTCGCGCCGCTCCTGATCGCCATGGCCATCCTCTTCATCGACCGCCGGCGGTGGACCGCCTACTTCGTGACGATCGGGCTCCTGCTCTGCGTCAAGGAGGACCTGTCGGTCCTCGTCTGCTTCTTCGGCCTCTACCTGCTGACGCTGCGCGAGCTCCGGCGCGGGCTGATCACGCTGGCGCTCGGGATCGCCTGGTACGAGCTCGCGACCCGCCTGGTGATCCCCCACTTCGCCGCCGGCGTCCCCTTCTCCTACTGGACCTACCACGAGCTCGGGTCCAACCTCGGCGACGCCGTGCTCAACGTCCTGCGCGCCCCGTGGAAGCCGTTCGAGATCGCCTTCGACCACGGCGAGAAGGTCCGGACGATGCTCTACCTGTTGCTCCCCTTCCTCGGGCTCACCCTGTGCTCGCGGATCGCCCTGCTCGCCGTGCCGCTGCTCGCCGAGCGCTTCCTCTCCTCGAATACCCAGTTCTGGGGGGCGCAGTTCCACTACTCGCTGGCCATCGCGCCCGTGCTCGCGATGGGGGCGGCCGCCGGCCTCGGCAACCTCGTGCGCCTCGCCGGCCCCCGCATCGACGCGCACCGGCTGGCCACGGTCGGCGCCGCCGCGATGGTCGTCTCCGGCCTCCTCGTCGCCGGGGTGGTGATCCCGATCCCGGTCGCCCCGCTGCGCCTGATGGTCAAGCCGTCCTTCTACCGGACCCCCGCCTACGCGGCCGCCGTCGGTCGCGCTCTCGACCACATCCCGGCGAGCGCCGCCGTCGTCGCGCCGGACTTCCTCATCGCCCACCTGGCCACGCGCCAAGCCGCCTACGAGCTCGATCCGAAGGTCGGCAACCCGCCCGGCGCCTACCTCGTCACCGGTCTGGTCGCGCCCGTCGGAAACCTCGGCGAGCACGTCGACTACCGCGGCTACCAGCAGGACGTCGCGCGCCGCCTGCCGCTGTACGAGCCCACGTTCTACGAGGATGGATGGATCGTCCTGCGGATGCGCCCGGGCGGTGCCGCCACCGGCGGCACCGGCGTCCTCACCCCGCTCGACCGCGCCCCGGCCGGACGGCTCCTGGCGGAGTACCCGCCGTGGCAGGCCGCCTTCGCCGGGGCCGAGAGCCGGCTGCTCGGCTGCGCGGCCACCCGCCAGGCCGACGTCGCCGCCTGCGCCCGGCTGACCACCGCCGCCTTTCTCGCCGAGCAGGCGCGGCTCGACCGGACGCTCCGGGCGGCACTCCCGGCGGCGGTCGGTGGCTGCCGCCAGCTCGGGGACCTCGCCCGGCAGGGAGCCGAGCAGCTCGCCGTCGACGTCCGGCGGATCGGCGCCAAGCCGGCCCTCTACGCCTTCGCCGCCGACGTCAACGACCGCGATCTGCCCGGGAGGTTCACCCGCTTCCTCTTGCTGTGTGACCCCCGCTGAGCGCGGCGGAGGCCCTTTGGGTGCTTCGTTCATCGGGGGTCTCGGCGGGGTCCGCGACCCTGCCTCCACTCCGACGACGAACCCTGGCCGGCGAACTCGACACGAGTTATCCCGCGACGCCCTGGATCGTCTGCACCCGCGTCTGCGAGCAGCGGTCGCGGCCTGGGACGTCCGCCCGCTGGCGGTAGAGCTGGAACTGCCCGACGGTGGCGATCGGCGGGCCGTCGGCGTCGAACGGGCGGAAGGTCAGGTGATCGGCGAGGATGTAGCGGGCCTTGCGCGAGACGGCGACGTGGGGGTAGCTCGTTCCGAACAGCGGCCGCTGGGAGCAGAGCGGCTCCTGGTAGAGGAAGTAGGCGACCCAGATCTGGAGCGGCGGGTCGATGTCGAGGCGCACCGACTGCCCCGGGCCGACGATGTCGACCACGCGGCTGACGGCGCGCACATCGGGCGGGAGCTGGTTGCCGGTGTGGGCGAGCTCGGTGTCGGCGCCGCGGAAGGCGGTGATGCCGAAGGCGAGCATGGCCAGCCAGCCGACCACCGGCACCCGGCTGGCGCCGACCGCCGCCGCCATCACCGCGAGCGGGCCGACGTAGGCGAGCAGCTTGAAGTCGAAGTACTGGCCGAACACCCGCTGGTGAAACCACCAGGAGCCGAACGCCCCGAGCAGGAGGACGGCGAGCAGGCCCCAGCCGACCGGGCGGGGCGCCCGCCGGAGGGCGAGGATGATCCCCACCGCGAGCAGCGGACCGGCGATCCACAGCAGGCGCGAGGACTCGATCGAGATGAACTGCTCGGTCGGGAAGTAGAGGTCGACGTCGCCGCCCCAGCCGTAGAGCGACCGGGTCGGGTCGACGGCGACGGCGAAACCGGTCGACAGCTTCTCGGCGACCCCGACCACGGGCACGACGAGCAGCAGGCCGAGCAGCCAGCGCAGCGCCGGAGGGCGGCCCTCGGCGCGCCGGCGCAGGGGGCCGAGGAGCGGCGGCATCGGCTCGTCGGTCTCGCGGCGCCGGCGGCGGGCCACCCAGTAGAAGACGACGAGCCCGACGACGGGGATCGGGAGGGCCAGCGGGTAGGCGAAGGCGCCGACGGCGAGGAAGAGGACGAGCAGCGCGGCGGTGCCGCGCGTCGGCGCCCGTCCGCGGTCGTCGATCAATCGCCAGGCGAGGACGAGCGCCGGGGCCATCGTCATGAAGCCCCAGAGCTGGTTGTAGTACGGATGCACCGTCGTGTGCACGACCATCCGGTCGAGGCCGACCAGCCCCATCGAGGCCAGGGCGCCGAGCATGTTCGAGCCGAGCAGCTCGCGGGCGGCGAGAAAGAAGCCGAGCAGCGAGAGGGCGAGGACGACCGCCATCATCGGCGACAGCGCCTCCCAGGTCGGCACCCCGGCGATGCTGGCCACCCCGGCCAGGGCGTAGTAGATCGGCGTCTTCGAGCGCCAGACGACGGGCACCTTGTTGACCGGGGCGTCGGCGGCCCGGGTCAGCGGCTCGTGGTTCTGGAGGAAGGCCGCCGTGCCGGCCGCCAGGTGGGCGTCCGAGCCGTCGCCGATCACCGTCGGGTAGCCGCCGTGGTAGAGCGGGATGAGCACGAAGGCGGCGAGTAGGGCGGCGACGTAGAGCGGCCATACGGTGGCCCCCGGCGACCGCGGGAGGACCGCGTGGTCGCGCCGGCGGATGGCCACGGCGGCGGTGGCGAGGCCCCCGGCCGCGACCACGCCGAGCGAGACGTCGAGGGGGACGAAGGCGAACCCGAGCAGCGTCAGCTCGACCGCGGCGACGCAGGCCCCGACCGGAAGCACCCAGACGAGCTCGTGGCGGCGGAGCGCGGGCGCCAGGGCCAGCCGGACGACCCCGTAGCCGGCGACCGCGGCCAGCCCGGCGGCGGCCAGCGACACCCGCAGGAGCGGGTAGATCGCGTCGCGGGCGTCGTGGGCGTGGATCGCCTCGGCCAGCTTGACCCGGTTGGCCACGTAGCCGACCGCCAAAAAGGCCAGGAGGCTGAGGGCGCCGCGAGTCAGGCGGCGGGGCGGCGCTTGGTCCGGGCCTGGCGGAGGACCCGCGAGAGGAACACCGGGTTGCCCAGCAGATAGCGACGCCACATCCGCTGGGGCTCGATCACGAGTCGAAAGATCCATTCCAGTCCATTGTCAGCCAACCATCCCGGCGCTCGCGGCACGCGCCCCGATACGTAGTCGAACAGCGCTCCGACCGTCCAGCAGACGGAGACGTCGAGGCGGTCGGCGTTGCGCTGCACCCACTCCTCCTGCTTGGGGGTGCCCATGCCGACCAGCACGATGTCGGGCCGCCGGGCGTTGATGTCCTCGATCACCCGCTCGTCGTGGGGCGAGCCGATCTCGAAGTACCCGTGGTGGGAGCCGCTGACCTGGAGGCGAGGATACTGGCGGCGCAGGCGCCGGGCCGCCTCGGCGGCGATGCCCGGATCGCAGCCGAGCAGGTAGATCGAGTGGCCGCCCGCCTCGCACAGCGAGGCCAGGCCCCAGATCCAGTCGGCGCCGGTCATCCGGTGGGGGATCTCGACCTCGAGCGCCTTGGCCGCCAGCCGCACGCCGTACCCGTCGCAGTAGACGAGGTCGGCCCGCTCGAGCGCGCTCCGCAGCCGTCCCGACTCCTGCGAGCGGTTGAGCACGTGGGCGTTGACGTACATCACGCGCCGCGGCGGACCGCCCCCGCCGACCCAGCTCGTCACGCGGACGAGCATCTCCGCCGGCTGCGCCAGGGCGATCGGGATGTCGAAGATCAACGAGCGACCCTCGGTTTGCGGCTCCTCGGCCGGCGCAACTTTTCCGTTGGTGCTCATGCCCTCCCCGCGGCGCATCGTATGCCACCGGCGGTGCCGACCGGCTGCACTAGCCTTCCCGGCCGATGGCGAAGGTGACGATTGACGCGAGCGATGCTGACACCGTACGCCCGCGCGGCTGGGGCCGCTACACGGTCGAGCTCCTGCGCGCGTTGCGCGCCGGCGCCGGCGGGGATCTCGAGATCGACCCGCAGGGCGGCTGGCGCCGCCTCCCGGAGGTGGCGTGGGAGCAGGTCGGCCTGCCGCTGCGCGCCCGCGGCTCGGCCGTCCTCCACGCCCCCAACTGCTTTCTCCCGCTGCGGCGGCCGTGCCCCGGGGTGGTGACCATCCACGACCTCGCCTTCGAGACCCACCCCGGCGACTTCGCCCCGCGCACCCTGCTCAAGTATCGCCGGCTCGCCCCGCTGGCCGCGCGCTCGGCCGAGCGGGTGATCTGCGTGTCCGAGCACACGGCGCGCGACGTGGTCGACCGCTACGACGTCGATCCGGAGCGGGTGCGGGTGATCGGCCTTGCCCCGTCCCTCGCTCGGGGATCCGCTGCGAGCCCGTCCGGCCCCTACCTGCTCGGGGTGGGCGATCTTCGGGCCAAGAAGGACTACGCGACCCTCGTCGCCTCCTGGCGGCGCCTGCGGGCCGCCGGCCTGCCCCACCGGCTCGTCCTCGCCGGGGCCGACGGCGGCGAGGCCGAGCGGCTGCGCGAGGCGGCCGACGGCCAGCCGCTCGAGCTCTGCGGCTACGTCACCGACTCGGAGCTCGACGCGCTGATGCGGGGCGCCGACCTCTTCGTCCACCCGAGCCGCCACGAGGGTTTCGGGCTCGTCCTGCTCGAGGCGATGGCCCGGGACACCCCGGTGGTGGCCGCCCACGCCTCGGCGCTGCCCGAGACCGCCGGCGCCGCTGCCGTCTACTTCGAGCCCGGGGACAGCCGCGGGCTCGCCGACCTGATCGCCGCCCTGCTGGGCGACGCCTCACGGCGGGAGGCGCTGGTCGATCGCGGCCGTGAGCGCGTCGCCGCGTGCTCGTGGGAGATGACCGCCCGGGCCACGGCCGACGTCTACCGCGAGCTCCTCTGATGCGCACGACGATCGTGATGCTGAGCGTCGACGAGGCACCGCTGCTCGAGCACTCGCTCCCGGCGGCGGTGGCCCAGGCCGGGGCCGAGGTGCTGGTCGTCGACAACGCCGGCGAGGACCGCACGCCCGACGTCGCCGCCGAGCACGGCGCGCGCTACATGCGGCTGCGCGAACGGCGCAGCTACTGCGCCGCGGTCAACGCCGGGATCGCCGGGAGCGACGGCGCCGCCGTGCTCCTGCTGAACGCCGACTGCGTGCTCGCCCCCGGCTTCCTCGCCGCGGCGACGGCGCGCCTGCGCGATCCCGACGTCGGCTCGGTGGTGCCGAAGCTGATCCGCGCCGCGTCAGTCGAGCCGGGCGCCCGCCTCGATGTGCTCGACACCGCCGGGATGACGATCGATCGTCGGCGCAAGAACGGCCTCGTCGGCCACAACGCGCCGCAGGACGCCTACGCCGCACGGGCGGAGACCTTCGGCGGGGACGGCGCCGCCGTGCTCTACCGCCGGGCGACGCTCGAGGCCTGCGCGGTCGGCGGCGAGGTGCTCGACGAGGACTTCGAGCTCTGGGCCGCCGACGCCGACCTCGCCTGGCGCGCCCAGCTGCTCGGCTGGCGCGCGGTCTACGAGCCGGCGGCGGTGGCCTGGCACGTCCGCTACTACAGCCCCTCGACGCGGTCCGCGCTCGACCCGAGCCACCGCCGCCTCCAGTTCCGTAACCGCTACCTGATGATCGCCAAGAACGAGACCGCCGCCGGCCTGGCCCGCGACCTCCACCGCATCCTGGCCTACGAGATCCTCGCCTTGGGACACGTCCTCCTGCGCGAGCGTCACCTTCTCGGCGGCTACCGCGACGCGCTCCGGCTGCTGCCCGGCGCCCGCCGGCGCCGGGCCCTGATCGCCCCCGCCCGCGCCCGCGGCCGCCGCGTCCCCTTCGGGCTGCGCCCGCCCTCCTGAGCCCCCGTGGGCGGGGGAGTATCGTGCTCTCGGTCGTGTCGGTCAGAGGACTCGAGCAGCTCGAAGAGATAAGGGCACTGATCGCACAGGGCCGGCGTCTCGGCGTGCTCACGCAGGCCCAGATCGACAACGCGATCCACGACCTCGGCCTCGACGACCGCGAGCTCGACGAGCTCCAGCGCTGCTTCTCCCAGCGGAAGATCGCCGTGGCCGACGAACCCGACACGGTCGTCTCAGACGTCTCCTCGGAGGACCCGGAGGCGCTCCGCAAAAGCACCCCGGGCACGGCGCCGCCCGACATGACGACCGACTCGCTCCAGCTGTTCCTCCGCGACCTCGGGCGGGTGCCGATGCTCACCGCGCAGCAGGAGGTCGATCTCGCCAAGCGGATCGAGCGCGGCGATCTGCGCGCCAAGCAGCGGATGATCGAGGCCAACCTCCGGCTCGTCATCTCCGTGGCCAAGAACTACCGCAACCAGGGGCTGCCCTTCCTCGACCTGATCCGGGAGGGCTCGCTCGGGGTCGCGCGGGCGGCCGAGAAGTTCGACTATCGCAAGGGGCTCAAGTTCTCGACCTATGCCGTCTGGTGGATCCGCCAGGCGATCGTCCGGGCGCTGGCCGACAAGTCGCGGACGATCCGCATCCCCGTCCGCATGGTCGAGAAGCTGAACGCGATCCTCGGCGCCGAGCGGCGGCTCGAGGCAGAGCTCTGCCGCGCGCCGACGCCGGCCGAGATCGCCGCCCAGACCGGCATCGCCGCACGTGACGTCGTCTCGATCAAGCGCTCGGCGCAGGCGCCGATCTCGCTCGAGAAGCCGGTCGGCGACGAGGACGGCTCGGAGTTCGGCGCGCTGATCGCCGACACCGGCGCCCCGTCCCCCTACGAGCGCGCGGCCAAGCTCCTGACCATGGAGACGCTGCGCTCGGCGCTCGGCGAGCTCGACTCGCGCGAGCGGCGCGTCCTGGCGCTCCGCCACGGCCTCGGCGGCGAGCGGCCGCGGACGCTCGAAGAGGTCGGCCGCACCCTCACGGTCACCCGGGAGCGCGCCCGCCAGATCGAGTCGCGCGCGCTCGATAAGCTGAAGCGTCTGGCCGAGTCAGAGCTCTTCAGCGACGGCTGATCACTTCTTGCGCAGGCCGCCGGTCAGTGCGAGAGCCTTCTTGCGGCGTTCCGCCCCGGCGGTCTTGTCGAGGAAGTAGGAGCTGGCCGCGCCGGCGATCATCCCCGGCGCGAACGGCCGGGCGATCCGGTAGACGAGCTTGAGAATGAACCGACGGGGGCCGGTGCGGCGAGCCGACTTCTTGGCCGCTCTCCCGAGCGACCTGCGGCGGAAACGGGACATAGCCACCTCCTTGAGCGCTGCGTTCGTTGACCGCGCCGGGGGTTGCCGCGGCGCACCGCGAAGACTGTCACGCCTGCTCCGCCGCCGTCGTGTAGGCCTCCCAGGTCGAGCGGGCGGCGTCGCTCCACGACCAGCACGGCGGCTTCGGGGCCGGGCGCTGGACGCGCTCGGCGGCGTCGAGCAGGCCGCGCAGGTCGCCGCGGTCGACGAAGGTCGCCCGGTCGGCGAGGACCTCGCGCAGGGCCGGCACGTCACAGGCCACCACCGGCGTCCCGCAGGCCAGCGCCTCGACCGTCGGCAGGCCGAAGCCCTCGTCGTCGCTCGGGAAGACCAGCGCCCGGGCGCCGCTGTAGATCGCCGCGAGCTGGTCGTCGGAGACGTGCCCGGTGAGCGTGACGTCGGGCAGCTCGTGCGCCCACTGCTGGGCGTGGCCGACGAGGACGAGGGGGAGCCGGCGGGCGGTGGCCGCGAGGGCGGCGACCCGCTTGCGGGGGTCGGGGTGCTGGAGGCCGCCCACCCAGAGCAGGTACTCCTCCGGGAGCCGGTAGCGCTCGCGCACGGCGCTGATCTCCTCCTCCGGGCGCGGGTACATCGCCGCGGCCGCCGCCTCCGGGATCACCGCCACGCGCTCGGGATCGACGTTCAGCCGCTCGATCACGTCGCCGGCCACCGCGTGGGTCGGCACGATCAGGCGGACCGCGCGCTGGACGGCCATGTAGCGCAGGCCGAAGCGGACGCCGGTGCGCAGGTACTCGCCGTGGCGCTTGAGCGGGACGACGTCGTGGACGGTGACGACCATCGGGCACGGACTGCGCAGGAGGGCGCCGTCGATCCACGGCGAATGGAAGACGTCGGCCCGCCGCGGGCGGTGGGTCTCGACTATCTCGGCGTCCTCGGCGGCCGTCTCGCGGAGTCCTTCGAGCAGGCAGCGGACGTAGCGGCCGATCCCCCGCCGATCGGTCTGCGCCCGGCTGTCGAAGGCGATCCTCACGGAGCGATCAGCCGCTCGACGCGCGCGGCGTAGGCGTCGGCGTCGAAGCGGCGGGCGCTCCGGCGGGCGGCCGCGCCCATCTCCCGGCGCCGGCCGAGGACCTCGATCACCGCGGCGGCGATCTGGTCCGGGCGGCCCGGCTCGACGAGGCGGCCGGTCACACCGTCCTCGACGACCTCGGCGAGGCCGCCGACGCGGGTGGCGACCACCGGCGTCCCGACCGCCATCGCCTCGGCCAGGACGGTCCCGAACGGCTCCTGGCGCGACGGTGCCACGAGCACGTCGACGTGCCGCATCAGAGCGGCGGCGTCCTGGACCCATCCGTAGTGCTCAACCTCCCCGGCCGCGCGCACCGCCTCAACATATCCGGGATCGCTGTGGAACGGGTCTGCGCCGACGATCACCACTCGAGCCCCCGGTACGGCGGCCCGGATCGCCGGGGCGGCGGCGATCAGGTCGAGCGGGGCCTTGCGCGGTTCGATGCGCCCGACGAAGGCGACGACCGGTGCCGAGCCGGGCTTCCACGGCGGCCGGGCGTGGGCCGGATCGAGCTCGATCGGGCAGTAGACGACGTGGGCCTCGAGCGGCGAGAGGCGGTCGGCGACGGCCTGCGAGTCGGCGAGGACGACGTCGGCGGCGCGCCAGATGGCGGGGACGCGGTCGACCATGTCGTGGACGTGGAGGACGGTTCGCACCCCCGGGAGCGCCGGGAGGAGCCGGCCGCAGACGGTGCCGTTGAGGTAGACGACGTCGCGGCCCCGGGCCAGGCGGCGGGCGCGAGGCCAGGAGATCACCGCGCGGGCGCCGCTCCGCCGCCCGAGGCCGCCGACGGGCAGCGGCGTCCACGGGAAGCCGGCCTGCGCCAGCGGCCCGTTCGTGGGCGTGCTCAGCAGCACGTCCCAGTCGAGGCGGCGCAGCAGTCGCAGCAGCCCGACCTCGGCGCCGCCGATCTCACCGGTGGCGCAGACCGCCCAGAGGGTCGGCCGCGGCGGGGGGGACGAGCGCACCCGTGCAGGCTACGCTGGGCTGCCGCCCGCGGCCTGCCGGCGGGGCCGATCCCCCGCCCTCAGACGAATGGACTACTTCGACCGCATCTGGGAGGACGTGCCCTCGGGCGCGGTGCCCGAGCGCTTCGAGGCGCGCCGGGACTTTCTCCTGGCCGGGGTCGGTCCCGGCGAGCGGGTCCTCGACGTCGGCTGCGGCGAGGGGGCGTTCAGCGCCGCGCTGGCGGCGATCGGGGCGGAGCCGGTCGGCGTCGACGTGGCCGTGGAGCCGCTCCGGCGGGCGCGGGCGCGCTTTCCGGAGCTCGAGCTCCACCTCGTCGGCGACCGGCTTCCCTTCCCCGCCGACGCCTTCGACGTCGTCTGGGCCGGCGAGGTGCTCGAGCACGTGGCCGACGGACTCGGGCTGCTCGAGGAGCTCCGCCGGGTACTGCGGCCCGGCGGGCGGCTGCTCGTCTCGACCCCCGACCACCCCCGGCGCGTGGTCTGGCGGCTCGCGTTCTCGCGAGCGGCCTTCGAGCGCCATTTCTCCCCGCTGCACGACCACGTCCGCTTCTTCACCCGGCGGACGCTCTTGCTGCTGCTCGAGGAGGCCGGGTTCGGATCGGTGGCCTTTGCGCCCGGGGGGCCGGCGGTCGGGCTGCTGGCCCGGGCCGAGCGCTGATGCGGGTCGTGCTCGACACGACGTTCCTCCGGCGGGGGCCGAGCGGGACCGGCGTCTACATCGAGCGGCTGGCCGAGGCCCTGGGTTCCGCGGGGGTCGACGTCGTCGAGGCGTGGAACCGGCGGCGCCGGCCGCCCGGGTCGGGGGGCGTGGGGAGCGTGGCCAACCTTCTGGGCGACGAGCGCTGGACGTCACTCGAGCTCCCGGCCGCCGCCCGGGCGGCCGGCGCCGACCTGATCCACCATCCCCTGCCGGCGTTCTCCCGACTGGCGGGGTGTCCCCAGGTGATCACCGTCCACGACCTGGCCTTCGTCCGCCTGCCCGAGCTCTTCGACCGGGGCTACGCCGTCTGGGCGGGCCGCGCCCACCGGGCGGCGGCGAGGCGGGCCGACGGGGTGATCTGCGTCTCGGAGGCAACGCGGCGCGACGTCGGCGAGCTGTGGGGCGTGCCCGCGCTCGTCGCCCACCACGGGCCGGGCCAGGCGCCGGCGACGCCGCCGCCGCGCGGCCCGGCCCGGCACTTCCTCTACGTCGGCGACGACGAGCCGCGCAAGGACCTCGCGACGCTCCGCGCCGCCCATTCGCTGCTCGGACCGGCGGCGGCGCCGCTGCGGATCGTCGGGCGGGCGGGGGAGGGGGTGTCGGCGGCGGAGCTCGCCGAGCTCCACTCGGCCGCGATCGCCCTCGTCCATCCGGCGAGGAGCGAGGGGTTCGGGTTGACCGTGCTCGAGGCGATGGCGATGGGCACACCGGTGATCGCCGCCCGCTGCCCGGCCGTCGAGGAGGTCGGCGGGGCGGCGATCCGCTGGTTCGCGCCCGGCGACGCGGACGGACTGGCGGTGCAGATGCGGTCGCTGGCGGCCGACCGTGCGCTTCGCGATGCGGTCGGGGCGGCGGGGCGGGAGCGGGCCGGGGCGTTCAGCTGGGCGGCGAGCGCCCGCCGACACATCGCGGCGTATACCCTCGCCTGCCGATGAAGCTCGCCATCCTCGGCACCCGCGGCATCCCCGCCTCCTACTCCGGCTTCGAGACGGCGGCCGAGCAGATCGCCGGGCGCCTCTGCGACCGCGGCCACGAGGTGCACGTCTACTGCCGCCCCCACGTCGTCGACCGCCGCCTGACCGAGTGGCGGGGCGCCCACCTCGTCCATCTGCCGGCGATCCGCAACAAGTACCTCGACACCTTCACCCATACGCTGCTCGCCTCTCTCCACGCCGCCCACAGGCTGCGTCCCGACGTGGCCCTGTTCTTCATCGCCGGCAACAGCCCGCTCTGCATGATCACCCGCCAGGCGCAGATCCCGACGGTGATCAACGTCGACGGGCTCGACTCCGACCGGCGCAAGTGGCCGGCCCTGGCCAAGTCCTACCTCCGCTTCGCCGAGCGCAACGCGCCGCGCTGGTCGGACTGCACGCTGACCGACTCGAACGTCGTGGCCGACGTCTTCGAGCAACGCTACGGAACCCGCATCGGCGTCGTGCCCTACGGGGTCGAGGACCCGGGCTACACGGGGACGCGCAAGCTCGAGGAGCTCGGGCTCGAGCCGCGGCGCTACATCCTCTTCGTCGGGCGGCTCGAGCCGGAGAACAACCCGCACCTGTTGGTCGAGGCCTTCTCGCGGATCCCGGCCGTCCAGGCCCGGGGGATGAAGCTGGTCGTGGTCGGCGGGGCGCCCTACGCCGGCGACTACATCCGTCAGGTCCGCCGCCGGGGCGATCCCCGGGCCGTCTTCCCGGGCTACGTCTTCGGCCGCGGCTACTGGGAGCTCCTGCGCCACGCCTACGTCTTCTGTGCTCCGACCGAGGTCGGCGGCACCCATCCGGTGATCCTCGAGGCTCTGGCGGCCGGCAACTGCGTGCTGGTCAACGACCATCCGCCGAACGTCGAGACGATCGGCCAAGCCGGGATGACCTTCTCCGGCGCCGAGGGCGTCCGGTCGCTGACGGCGGCGCTCGAGCGGTGCTTCGACGAGCCGGATCTCGTGGCCGAGTACCGGGTCAAGGCGCTCGAGCGGGCGAAGCTCTACACCTGGGAGTCGGTGACCGATCAGTACGAGCGCCTCCTCGAGTCTGTATGTGCGATGCGGCGGCACGGCGCGCTGCCGGCCGAGCTGCTCGACCAAGACGCGCCGCCGCCGGTACTGGCGACGAAATAGAGGAGGCGGGGATATGAGGACTCTGGCCAGGTGGTGCTTTCGACACCGGGTGATCGTCCTGCTCGCCTGGGTCGTGGCCGTGGCCGGCGTGACGGCGATCAAGGCCGGCGTCGGGAGCGCCTACTCCGACAACTTCAAGCTCCCCCATACCCAGAGCTTCGACGCGATCGCCCTCCTCCAGCGCAACGTGCCCAAGCAGTCGGGGGACACCGACCAGATCGTCATCGGCGCGCGGCACGGCGGCCGGGTCGCCGATCCGGCGGTGCGAGCGGCGGCGCAGGAGCTGCTGGCGAGCGTGGCGAGAGCGCCGCACGTGTCCGCCGTGGTCTCCCCGTATGCCGCCGGCGGGGCCCGCCAG
This sequence comes from Solirubrobacteraceae bacterium, assembly GCA_051001735.1. Taxonomy (GTDB): domain Bacteria; phylum Actinomycetota; class Thermoleophilia; order Solirubrobacterales; family Solirubrobacteraceae; genus Palsa-513. The sequence goes on along the minus strand of JBPCNA010000039.1, from coordinate 1,897 downwards.
ATCTCCACGTCGGGGAACGTCGCCTTCGCCGACGTGACGTTCGACGTCGCCCCTAACAAGCTGACTCAGGACGCGGCGAAGGCGTTCGTGACGAAGGTGGTCTCGGCCTCGGGCCCGGCGGCCGAGTTCGCCGTCGAGGGGCAGATAGCCCAGTTCGGCAACCAGAACAACGGCGGGAGCGGTCTTGGGCTCGGCTTCTTCGCGGCGGCGGTCGTCCTCTTCATCGTGTTCGGATCGCTGCTGGCCATGGCGCTCCCGCTGCTGACGGCGGCGGCCGCGCTCGGCACGGGGATCGCGGCGATCGGTCTGCTCTCCCACGTGATCAACATGGCGTCGTTCTCGAGCCAGCTCGCCCTGCTGATCGGGCTCGGCGTCGGCGTCGACTACGCGCTCTTCATCGTCACCCGCTACCGGCAGGCGCTGATGCGGGGGGCGACCGGGGAGGAGGCGACCGTCGAGGCGCTCGACACCTCCGGCCGGGCCGTCCTCTTCGCCGGGGCGATCGTCTGCATCGCCATGCTCGGGATGTTCGCCCTCGGGGTGAGCTTCCTCTACGGCGTCGCGGTCGCCGCCGCCGTCGCGGTCGCCTTCACGGTGATCGCCGCGCTGACCCTCCTCCCGGCCCTGCTCGGCTTCTTCGGGCCGCGGGTGCTGCGGCGCCGCGATCGCCGCGCCCTGCGGGCGGGGGAGCGCTCGACCGGCGACGAGTCGGCGGCCTGGGCCCGGTGGGCCGACATCCTCTCGCGCCGGCCGGCGGTGCTGGCGATCGTCGCGACGGCGGCGATGGTCGTGATCGCCCTGCCCTTCTTCTCGATGCGGCTCGGCTCGGCCGACGCCGGCTCCGATCCGGCGAACACGTCCACCCGCAGGGCGTACGACCTGCTGGCCAGGGGCTTCGGTCCCGGCTACAACGGCCCGCTGCAGCTGATCGCCGAGATCAGGAGCCCGGCCGAGCGGGCGGCGTTCCTGCGGGTGAAGCGGGCCGTCGCCGGCACGGCGGGGGTCGTCGGCTCGACGCCGGCGCGGTTTCTCCCCGGCGCCGGCGGCCACCCGGCGGTGGCGATCGCCGACGTCTATCCGAAGGGCTCGCCCCAGGACGCGTCGACCGCCGATCTGCTCCGCACGGTCCGCAGCCGGGTCGTTCCGGCGGCGAGCCACGCAAGCACCGTGAAGATCCTGGTCGGCGGCAACACGGCGATCTTCGACGACTTCAGCCACGTCCTCTCGGCCAAGCTCGGGCTGTTCATCGGCATCGTCGTGCTGCTGAGCTTCCTGCTGTTGATGGCTGTCTTCCGGAGCATCCTGATCCCGCTGACCGCGGCGGTGATGAACCTCTTCTCGGTCGGGGCGGCGCTCGGCGTGGTCACCGCCGTCTTCCAGAACGGCGTGGGCGCGTCGCTGCTCGGCATCGACAAGACGGGACCGATCGAGGCCTTCCTCCCGTGCCTGCTGTTCCCGATCCTCTTCGGGCTGTCGATGGACTACGAGGTCTTCCTCGTCAGCCGCATCTACGAGGAGTGGCAGCGCCGGCGCGAGAACCGGGCGGCCGTCATGCACGGCCTGGCGGCCACGGGACGGACGATCACGGCGGCGGCGGCGATCATGGTGCTCGTCTTCGGGGCGTTCGTCCTCGGCGGTCAGCGGGTGATCGAGCTGTTCGGCATCGGCCTGGCGAGCGCGGTACTGCTCGACGCGGTGGTCGTCCGGTCGGTGATCGTGCCGGCGGTGATGCTGATGCTCGGCGACGCCAACTGGCTGCTGCCGAAGTGGCTCGACCGGTTGCTTCCGCGGCCGCGGATCGAGTCGGCCGCGCCCGAGGCGGGCCGGCGCCGGACCGACCGGGAGGCCGGCGGGAGCCCGGCGAGGGGGACGAGGTTCGCAGAGGGGAGGGGAGGCG
>JBPCNA010000038.1:0-7497 GCA_051001735.1 Solirubrobacteraceae bacterium | reverse complement strand
TTCGGTCGCTATCCGGCGCTTACTGGTCCTCCCCTGATGGGCTCGGTTCTTTCCCGGGATTCGGTCGGCGTGGGTGACGCCCCCTACCCGGAGATCTCGACCGTGGTCGGACGGGCGCTGCGCAACTACCTCGCCGGTTCGGCCCAGAATCTGGCGGCCGACCTGACGCCGGGTTCGGCGGTCGCCACGCCGGCGGAGCCCCTCGGGCTCGACCGAGTCACGGCGATGCGCGCCGGTGCCGACGGCGGAGTGCTGGCGACGGTCGCCGCCCATGACTCGCTCGGCGCCACCTACACGTTGACCTACGAGCTCGACCTGGTCCGGAGCGGGGGCCGCTGGCTGGTCGAGGCGATCCAATCCGACCCGAGGACCTAGGAGGAAACCCGTATGGCCGATCGATGGCGTGCTGCATTGCGGTGGACAGGGACGATCGTGGTCACCTCGGTCGTCGCGCTCGCGCTCCTGCCTCCGCCCGCGCTCGCGCTCAACGCGGGCACGGCCGGCGGCTCGCTGGCCGGCGGCCAGGTCTCGTCCTCCAACGGGGGCTCGCTCGAAGCGGCCGCGAGCCGGGCCGGCGACACGGGGCGCAAGGTCGCCTTCAGCCTGATCGGCCTGGCCCTTGCGGTCGCGGCGATCGTGCTCGCGTTCAAGCGCGACTTCAAGGAGGCGGTCGGCGTGCTCGCCATCGGACTGGTCGCGGTGCTCCTCGCCAGTCCGACCGGGGTCGGCGTGCTAAAGCAGACCGTCTCGATGCTCTTCGGCGGCGCCTGAGCCGATGGACGTCCGCTCCTATCGCGCGGTCTTCGAGCTCGAGCGCCGCGTCTACCGCATCGACACCGTTCGCCTGAACCCCGGGGGAATTCCCCTGCGCGGGATCGTCTACGCCGGAGCTTCCGTCCTCCTCGCCCTGGTCGCCGACCGGCTGGCCCCCATCCACTTCGTCCTCGCGCCGCTGCCCTGGTACGTCCGCTACCTGGGCCTTCCGGTCATCGCGGCGGCGCTCGCGACGATCGTCCGCATCGAGGGACGCCCGTTCCACCTGGCGCTCCGGGCGCTGGTGGTCCATCGCTTCGGCCCTCGCCACACCTGCCGGCTCGGTCGTGCCCAGGCCCCCGGGGCGCGGTGGCGCCCGCGGCCGGTCGTGCTGATCCCCGACGGATCCGACGGGCGGCTACGGCGCCTACGCTATCGCGGCCCCGGGGCAGTGCTGGTCTGCTGCGCCCACGACCGCGCGGAATGGCGGCGCCGGACGTTTCCCGCCCGGCCGCGGGCGGCCGATCTGACCGTGCACCCGCGAACCGGCGACCGGCCGGCCCGACCCGCAGCGGTCGAACTGGCTGCCGGAGCGGTGCTCGAGGCCCGCACGACGCCGGTCGCCTGACGCGAACGATCCCGTGCGCCAACCGATCTCGTTCGTATACGGCAACTGCCTCCTCGGCTCGAGCGGACCCTGGGCCCTGTTCGAGCTCGAGCCCTGCGCCTACGCCTTCCTCACCGACGAACGCAAGCGCGAGCTGTTCGGCCGGCTGCTGGCCGCGATCGAGGCGCTCGAGGCCGACATCCAGCTGATCCGGGTGACGCGGGCCTGGGATCTGGATCGTTACGCGGGCGAGCTGGCTGGCGCCTACGCCGGGCCACACGCGGCGGCGCACGGTCGCTACGTCAGCGAACATCGAACGGGCCTCGCCGACGTCGGCCAGGCGATCGCGGCGGTCTACCTGGCGGTCAGCCTCGAGGAGCCCGAGCGCGACATCGGCGCCTACGTGGCGGGGGCCGTCGAGCGTCCGCCGCGGGAGCTGCTGGCCGCGCTGCGCGAGGCGGTCGCCTGGCGGGACCGACGCCTGCTGGCCGCCGCCGAGCTCGAGCGGCTGCGCGTCCGCGCCGACGAGGCGCACGCTCGGATTGCCGGTTACGTCGAGGCCAGGCCGGCGCGTACGGTCGAGGTCCAGTGGCTTCTGCGCCGGGCGTTCTGCCGCGGGTGCGCCGAACCAGTCATCGACGGCCTGCACGAGCCGCAGGCGCTTGTCTTCGAGCGCAACGGAACAGCGATGCTGGCGCCGCTCGAGGCCGACGTCCTGCGCTGGCTCGACGGCTACGTCGAGAATCGCGGCCGCAGCCTGCGCGTCGAGTCGGAGACCGGGACGAGTTGGCAGGCGCATCTCGTCGCCGGGGCCCTGCCCGAGCGGGCCGGGTTCCCCGGCGGCCGGCTCGAGCTCATGTTCGAGCCGCCGGAGTCGCTGCCCTTCGGCGTCGACCTGACGCTGACCGCCCGCTACCTCCCCAATGACCTCGCCCTCCGCCTGGTTCGTCGCCGCGTCCAGGACGCCGATCAGATCGTTCGGGCCGAGGCCGAAGGTGACCAGGGCGTCTCCGACCGGGGATACGACCGCACCCAGGAGTCACGCGACCTGCTCGCCTACCTCCAGTCAGCGAGTCGGCCGCCGCTGCTGCGGGCCACCCTGGCGATCGCGGTGGCCGCCGACGCGGAGGTCGAGCTCGAGCGCCGGGTCGAGACGTGTCGGCGCGCCTACGGGGAGGTACGCCTCCATCGGCCGGTCGGCGATCAGCTCGAACTCTTCCTCCAGCAACTGCCCGGGCAGCGGACGCGGGTGCGCGGCTACGACGACGTGCTGACCGCCGAGCAGGTCGCCGCGATGATGCCGCTCGGCACCCATGCCGTCGGCTCGCGCCGCGGCTTCTACCTCGGCCACACGCTGAGCGGCTCACGCCAGCCGGTCCGCTTCAACCTCCGGGAGGGCTCCGACACCGATCGGAACGCGGCGATCCTCAGTCTCGGCGCGCTCGGCTCGGGAAAGACGACGCTCGACCAGAAGCTCCTCTACGAGGGCTTCCTCATCGGCGCCCGGATCATCGACTGCGACCCCAAGGGCGACCACCGGCTCCACCGGCTCGACGATGTCGCCGCCCATGTCGAGACGGTCGCCCTGCGTCCGGAGCGGGCCCTCCGGGGCATGCTCGATCCGCTTCGCGTTGCACCGCCCCACATGCGCCAGGACGCCGCGGTCTCGTTTCTCTGCGACCTACTCCCGGCAAGATCGGACGCGGCTTGGGAGACGGCCGTCGTCAAGGCGGTGGACGGTGTCGTGCGCGCCGCGGCAGAGCCGACCTGCTTCGAGGTGGTCCGCGCGCTCGCCCTCGGCGACGACATCGATCGACAGGTAGCCAAGACCCTCGAGGTCTACGCCCGCGCGGGGCTGACCCAGCTCGGGTTTGCCGACCCGGACGTCCGCATCGCGGCCGTCGGCGAGCGCCAGGTCACGTATATCCCGATCCGGGATCTCCCGGGGCCGCAGGCCGGGACGGCTCGCAGCGACTATTCGGTGGCTGAGCGGGTCGGTGAGCAGATCGTCCGGCTGATCGCGATGTTCGCCATGCAGCTGATGTCCGCCGAGCGCCACCGGCTGAAGCTGTTCAGCTTCGACGAGGGTTGGCGCCTGCTCGGCGATCCCGTCGGCAGGATGCTGCTCGCCGGGCTCCAGCGCATGGGCCGTTCAGAGCTCGCCGTGCCGATCATCTCGACCCAGCTCGTCAGCGACACGCTGCTCGACGGTCGCGACTCGCTCGAGAACCTGATCGGCGCCACCTTCGTCTTCGGGCTGCGCAGCGAAGCCGAGGCCGCCCGGGCGCTGAGCCTGCTCGACCTCGACCCCGACGACCAGACCCTCCGGCGCCGGCTGTTGGAGTTCGACGCCGGACGCTGCCTGATGCGCGACCACCGCGGCCGCGTCGAGGCCGTGCAGGTGGACGTGGTCGCGCCGTGGCTGCTCCGGGCGCTCTCGACCACTCCGCCGGCCCACTCGCGTGCGAGTACGCCGTGAGCTCGGGGCGGCCGCCCTCGCGACCCTCGGGTTCGGCCTCGCCGGGCCGGCCGCCGCCCGAGCCGACCGCCCGCCGCCGGCCCCGCGAGCGGCGGTCGGCGCCAAGACGCCCCGTGCGCCGGGCTCCGCCCTCCCGACGCCGTCCCCGCCGGCAACGAGCCCGACACCACCCGCGGGGGCCACCGGCGGCGCCGCGACTCCGGGCACGACGATCCCCGGGCCGGTCCTCGGGTCCGATCCGAACGCCCAGAACGGGTCGCTCGGCGGGCCGGGACCGCTGGTCGCCAACGGCCTCGGCAGCCCGACGTGCCGGGACGCGCGTGCCCGGGCCCAGATCTCGGCCGCCGCCCGCGGGAACTGCGCGACATCCGGGGTCGCCGAGTCGCAGGCGCCGCTTCAGAACTACCAGTTCGACGTCCACATCGACACCGGCCTGACCGGCTTCAGTCCGCTTCGGCTCGTCCAGGATCTCCTGCTGACACCGGTCTGGATGGCTGTCGTCTGGCTGACGCACGTGGCCGTCGTGGCACTCGAGTGGTGCTTCTCGCTCGATCTCCTCGGCTCGAGCACGCTCGATTCGGTCACCCGTGGGCTGCAGGCGATGCGCGACGCGCTGACCACGCCGTGGCTCGGCCCGGTGCTCGCGCTCGCGGCGATCGCCGTCCTCTACAACGGGATCGTCCGACGGCGGGTGGTCGACACGCTCGGGCAGGTTGCCCTCCTGCTGACGATGATGAGCTGCGGCCTCTGGTTGATCGCCGACCCGGCGGGGACGGTTGGGGCCGCCAGCGGGCTTGCCAACGAGGCGAGCCTCGGCGCGCTCGGGGCGGCCGCCACCGGCGATCCCAATCACCCGCTGCGCAGCCTCGACGACGCTCTACGCCCGCTGTTCGCCACCGCGGTGACCGGTCCGTGGTGCTATCTCGAGTTCGGCAACGTCGCCTGGTGTCGCGAGCCCGGGCGTCTGGATCCGGCGCTGGTCGCCGCAGCACGTGCGGTCGTGGCTCACGACCGCGCCGCAGCGTCGACCGCCGCGCAGCGGCGGACCGTCGCCGTCGAGGCCGACGAGGTCGGCCGGGCGACCACCAACGGCGACCTCTTCCTCGCGCTACCGAGCGACGGCCCGCGGCGCAACTCGATCAACGCGGACGCGGCGAACCCGTCCCTGCTGCGCACCCTCTGCGGCTCCGACACCGCGACGTCCTGCTCGGCCGCCACCGGCCCCCAGGCCGAGTTCCGCACCGACAAGGGGACGTGGGCCCGCCTCGGCGGTCTCCTCCTGATCGTCATCGGCGCGACGGGGATGTTCGCGGTCATCGGCTTCATCTGCCTCCGCCTGATCGGCGCGGCCCTCCTCGCCCTCCTCTACCTCCTGCTCGCCCCGGTGGTGGTGCTCGCCCCGGCGGTCGGCGACGCCGGCCGCGACGCTTTCCGCCGGTGGGCGCTGCGGCTGCTCGGCGCGGTCATCGCCAAGCTCGTCTACGCCGTCTTCCTCGGCGTCGTGCTCCTCATGGTCCGCGTCCTCGCCGAGCTTGGCGCGCTCGGCTGGTGGACGCAATGGCTCCTCCTCTCGGTCTTCTGGTGGCTCGTGTTCGCCAACCGCCATCGCGTGCTCGAGAACGTCATCCACGAGCGAGCCGAGCAGACGCGGCGAGGCTCGCTCGCCAACAGGCTCTTCGCCACGAGGCAGGCGATCAAACTCGCCACGCCGTCGGCGAAGGCAGCCAGATCCGTAGTCCGTCGCGGCAGCGAGCGCCTGCGCCACCTCTCCGAGCGGGTCGGCCGCGGCGCCAAGCTCCCCGAGAAACGCCGACACGAGGCCGCCCTGGCCGAGCAGGTCGTGGGCACACTCGAGACCGACCACGTCGCCGCCGCGGCGACGGTCGCCCGGGCGTCGGCGATCGAGCTCGAGCTGGGCGAGCAGCGGATTCGCCTCGACCGGCTCCGCGGCGCGCGGGGGAGGGCGGTGGGCTCTGGCGATCGCCGCCGAGCCGTGTCGCTGCAACGACGCGAGCGCGCCGTCGGCGGGCGGATCGACGCCGCCGAGCGGGAGCTTGCGGCCGCGCGAGCCGCCGTCCCGGTCGGCGCGGAGAACCGCCGCCGGACCGGTCTGGTGCACGACGCGGCCCAGCGGTCCGCCCGCGCCGAATGGCTCGACCATGAGGCCGAGCTCCGGCCGCTCCTCGCGCCAGCCACCGACCGTCGCACGGGTCGCCGCGACTATGCCAACCTCGCCCCGCTCACCGGCCTCACCCAGAGCCAGTACGCGGGTCTGGGAGAAGCCGCGCGCCGCCGGACTCGGCTGGTGATCGACCGCAAGCTTGAGAAGCGGCGCGAGCTGGCGAACGAGATACAGCGGCTGACCTCGCGCGCCGCGCCCCACGCGGGCCAGCGCCGCCGCCCGCCGGGGCCCCCGCCCGATCCGCGGCCCCCTCGCCGGCAGGTCAGCCACCGCGAGCGGCAGTTCGCCCGCCGTCCGTCGCACGACGAGGGCGACTCCCGGCCCCGCCGTCGGCGACCGGCGTCCGCAGACGACCCCTCGGCCCGCGGACGCGACCGCTTCGATCGGTGATCCAGCGTCTCCTTCCTGTCGTGGTGGCGGCCGCCGCGGTCTTCGTCCTCTTCGCCCTCGGGCTGCTCGTCATCGCCGCCGACCTCCTCTCGGCCTCCGCCCAGACCGCGTCGACCTGTGCGCCGAGCGGCGGGTTCGACGCCGCACCCCCCTCGGAGGCCGGCCTCCGCGAGATCCCCCCGCGCCTGGTCCCCATCTTTCGCGAGGCGGCCGCAACGCACGGACTCGGTCCCGACGGCTGGGCCTGGCTCGCCGCCGTCAACCGGATCGAGACGGACTTCGGTCGCGATCTGGCCACTTCTGCGGCCGGGGCGATCGGCTGGATGCAGTTCGAGCCGTCGACCTGGTCGGAGTACGGCGTCGACGGCGACGGGGACGGCCGCAAGGATCCCTACGACCCGGCCGACGCAGTTCCCGCCGCCGCCGGCTACCTCCGCGCCCTCGGCGCTCCCGCCGACTGGCAGACGGCGATCCGCGGTTTCAACGGCGGTCCGGCGAACGCCCGCGCCGCCTCGACTCTCGCCTACTGGCGCGACGTCGCGACCCACGCCGCCGCCTATCTCGGCGCCGGCGCCCCGACGCCCGTCGCCACCGCCTGTGAGCCATGCTCGGCGCCCGACCCGGCGCAGGTGTCCGACACGCTCGTCGCCTTCGACCCGGTCGGCGTCCCCGACGCGCGCGGCGGTTACGGCTTCACACCGCAACCCGGCACCGTCTACACGGTCGGCCAGGAGCCGCAGATCGCCGGGCGCCTCGACGCGCTCGGGCGCGCCCTCCACCTACGGCTCACGGGGATCTCCGGCTACCGCACCCCCGGCCACTCGATCGCCGTCGGCGGAGGCGCCGGTGACCCTCACACACGCGGTGAGGCGTCGGACACCCCCGGCATCGAGTCGGTTCCCGAGGCCACGCTCGAGCAGTTCGGCCTGACGCGCCCATTTGACCGCCTTCTCCCCGGCGGGCGCCATACGAACCCGGCCGAGGCCGACCACATCCAACTGCTCGGCAGCAGCCCCGCGGCCGGGGCGCTCGCCGGCGCCGCCGCCGCGCTCCCAGCGGCCGAGTGCGCCGCCGGCGGCGCCGTTC
>JBPCNA010000037.1:0-5061 GCA_051001735.1 Solirubrobacteraceae bacterium | reverse complement strand
CGCGGCACGCCGATCTTCACCAAGTCGCCACCCGCCCGCGTCGCCCGCAACCCAGATTTCACGCCGCCGCGAGTGGCGAAGCCCGCCATTACGACTCCTATGCGGTTGTAGGCCGCCGCGCGGTTGCCGCCGCGCAGCTGAACATCAACCCCACGACCGACACGGAGGGACCGGCCCCTTCTACACCGCGGGCCGGACGGACACTCAATCCATATTGTCTAGTAGATCCGCCCCCGAGGCGGCGGCGCAGCCGGAAACCTCGCGGGGCCGCCGGGCGAAACTTCTGAGCGCCCGCGCGGGCCCACCGAAGACCGAGCCGACTCGCCGGGCCCAAGCGCACGCGGTTAGCCCCTCACGCCGCTGTCGCGCGATCCGGGCTGACGCGGCGGCACGAGGTAACGGGCGATCGTCGCACCAACTCACGCACCCGCCGCGGACCGGTCAAGTCCCCAGCAACTTCGGGCGGTGCGACGCCACCGGCGACGGTCTCGAAAACCGTGGCCGGGTAACCCCCGTCCCGAGGGTTCGAATCCCTCCCCCTCCGCTCTCACACCGGACGGAAGCCCGGCAGCTCCAGTTCGACCCGGGCTCCTCCCTCGCCGCTCTCGCCCGCCTTGACCGTCCCCCCGTGGGCCACGACGATCTCCCGCACGATCGCCAGCCCCAGGCCGGCTCCACCGGCTGACCGCGCGCGCGACGAGTCGGTCCGGTGGAAGCGCTCGAAGACCAGGTTCCGCTGATCCTCCGGGATTCCCGGGCCGTCGTCCTCGATCACGAAGCGCACCCTCCCGCCGGTCACCTCCGTCCCCAGGCGCACCAGGCCGCCCTCCTGCGTGTGCTCGATCGCGTTGGCCACGACGTTGCGCAGCGCCTGGGCCAGCCGCGACGGGTCGGCCTCCAAGGTGCCCGGCGGGACCGGACCCTGCTCGAACCGGCGGGCCGCCGTCCCCGCGCTCAACTCGAACAGCTCCCCGACGTATGACGCCAGGTCGATCGACTCCCGGCTCAAGACGCGCGTCTCGTCGGCGCGGGCGAGGAACAGCAGGTCGTCGACCAGGCGCGACATCCGGTCGACCTCGCCGAGCACCAGCCGCTCGACCCGGCGTACGTCCTCCGGGTCCGGCGACTCGTCCAGCGCCAGGACCTCGAGCTGGCCACGGATCGCCGTCAGCGGCGTCCGCAACTCATGCGACGCGTCAGACACGAACGACCGCTGCCGGGCGAACGCGTCCTCCAGACGATCGAGCATACGGTCGAACGCGTCGGCCAGAACCCGCACCTCGTCCCGCCGTCCGGCTGCCGCGATTCGCGGTGTCAGGTCGCCGGCGTCGACCCGCGCCGCGATGGCCGCGATTCGCCGTACCGGCTCCGAGAACCGCGCGGCCAGCAGGTAGCTCGCCAGCAGCGCCGCCGCCAGCGTCAGCCCGCCGGCCAGGAGGAACGTGTGCCGGACGCCCTCCTGGGCCCGGCGCACCGTCTCAAGCGGCTCACCGACGCCCACGCGCGCCACCGTCGCCCGGCCCACCCGGACGGGTGCCACCAGCAGGCGCAGCTCGCCGACGTCCGGTACCGGTAGCGTCGAGAAGCCGACCGGAGCCGCCAGCAGGGCCTGGGCCAGCACGTTCTCCGAGCTCTGCTTCTCGGCTCCTTCGTCGGCCGCTCCGCCCCTCAGTCCGAGCAGCTCCGGCTCGTTGGTCTGCGTCGGCTGGCCCGGCACCTCCTCGAACAGCAGGCGCGACGTCGCCCGGAACGGCTGCACCGACATGTACCGGCTGCCCGCCTCGACCAGCTCCCCCGGCTTCCCGGCCTCGGCCGGCCCAGCCACCGCCTGGGCGAACGCCGTCGCGTCGCTCCGCAGCTCGTGGTCGATCTGTCCCTGCAACTGCGCGCCCGTCCCCCGGTAGACCGCGAAGAAGGTCACGGCGAACGCCACGACCAGCACCACCGCCACCCGCAGCGTCAGGCGCCACCGCAGCGACCGCGGACGCGGGCTACTCATCGGCGACCAAGCGGTACCCGATCGACCGCACGGTGACGATCGGCGCCACCCGTCCGGTGGCCGCCCCGAGCTTCCTCCTCAGATAGCTGACGTAGACGTCGACCACGTTCGTCCCCGGGTCGTGGTCGTAGCCCCAGACCGCGCTCAGCAGCCGCTCCCGTGACAGCGCGACGTTCGGGTGGCGCATCAGCTCGGTCAGCAGGTCGAACTCCGTGGCCGACAGGCGCACCGTCCGCCCATCCCACTCCACCTCGCGCGACAGGAGATCGAGTTCGATCCCGGCGACCGCCAACCGCGTCGCCGGCGACTGCGCCCATCCCCGCAGGTGAACCCGCACCCGCGCCGCCAGCTCGGCGAAGGCGAACGGCTTGACCAGGTAGTCGGTCGCCCCCGCGTCGAGGCCCTCGACCCGGTCGGCGATCTCCGCGCGCGCGGTCAGCATCAGCACCGGCAATCCCGGTCTTGCCCGTCGGATCGCCCGCAGGACCGAGAGGCCGTCCCGACCCGGCAGCATCCGGTCGAGCACCACGAGCCCGACCCCGCTCTCGAGCGCCCGCTCGAGTCCGACCTCGCCGTCGGCGGCGGATTCCACCACGAACCCCTCGGCACGCAGGCCCCGCTCGATGAAGTCGGCGATCGTCGCCTCGTCCTCGATGACGACTATCCGCACCCAGCGATGCTAGCCGCGCCCGCCGACGGAATCCGCCGGTCCTGTGGAGTTTCTAACGCTCTCCTTAGAGGATCTTTCGACGCGCGGAGAACCATGCTTCCATGCCTCATTCCACCTCGGACGCCCGGGATCTCGCCGTTCGCCGCCTCCGGCGCCTGAACCGCGGCGCGGTTGCCGCCACCGCCGTTCTCATCGGCGTCTTCTCAGACGTCGCCGCCCAAGCCGTGCCCGGTCACACGGTCACAAGGGATGCCGGCGCCACGCCTGCGGCGCCCGGCCAAGCCCGTACCCGGGCGCGGTCGCGGTCGCCGAAGCGCGTCGTCCGCCACCGGGCCGCGGCGACCCCCGGCTCCACCGCCGCCGCCGCCACCACCACCGCGCAGAGCACGACCCCGGCCCAGACGGCGGCTCAGCCGCCGGCCCAGACGCAGGCGCCGGCTCAGACCCAGTACCAAGCGCCGGCCCCGGCGCCGGCCCGGACCCAGGACCAGGCGCAGGCTCAGCCGCAGGCGCCCGCGTCCACCCCGAGCTTCACCCCGGCCCCGTCGGCCCCGGCACCCACCCCGGCGCCGGCCCAGACGACGTCCGGGGGGTCCTGACGGTGGCGCCGGGCTCCGCCTGCTGGGAGGTCTGGGGGACGACGGCGACCGTGCTCGTCGTCGAACCGCGGGTCACCGCCCGGGCGCGAGAGCTTGTCGAAGGCGAGCTTCGCCGGATCGACCGGGCCTGCAGCCGGTTTCGGCCCGACTCCGAACTCTCCCGCCTCAACCGCGGCCGAGGTCGTCCCGTGGCCGTCTCCGACGACTTCATCGACGCTCTCCAGGTCGCCCTCCGGGCCGCCGAGCTGACCGACGGAGCGGTCGACCCGACCGTCGGCGAGGCCCTCCGCGTCGCCGGCTACGACGCCGACTTCGATGTCGTGAAGGTCCGCCCGAGCCCACGTCCCCGCCCCCGGGTACGGGTTACGGCCGCCCGGCCGGCCGACTGGCGCACGGTCGTCCTCGACGAGGGGTCGCGGACCGTGATGCTGCCCCCCCAGACGAGCCTCGATCTCGGCGCCACGGCCAAGGCACTCGCCGCCGACCGCGCCGCCCAGGCCGCCCACTCCGAGCTCGGCTGCGGCGTCCTCGTCAACCTCGGCGGCGACATCTCCCTCGCCGGCCAAGCTCCCCCCGACGGCTGGCGGGTCCGGGTCTCCGACGACCACCGCGCCGCCCGCGGCGATCCCGGTCAGACGGTGGCGATCGCCGCCGGCGGACTCGCCACCTCGAGCACGACGGTCAGGCGCTGGCGGCACCAAGGCCGCACCTCCCACCACATCCTCGACCCGCGCTCCGGCCGCCCGACCGACGGCGCCTGGAGGACGGTGTCCGTCGCCGCGGCGACCTGCGTCGACGCCAACACCGCGACCACCGCCGCCCTCGTCCGCGGCGCGCCGGCGCTCGACTGGCTCTCGGACATCGGCCTCCCGGCTCGGCTCGTCGGCCGCGACGGCGACGTCCTCGCCGTCGGCGGCTGGCCCGTGCAGGCGCCATGCTGAGCGGCGGTGGGCCGGCAGACGGGCCGCGCGCGACCCGCCGTCGGCCGGCGCCGGGGCCGTGCTGATCGGCGCCGCCACCGCCGGGCCCAGCGTCCTCTGGTACCTCGCCCGCGGGACCGGGGTCGTCGCGCTCCTCCTCCTGACCACCAGCGTCGTGCTCGGCGTCCTCAACGTCCGCCGGGTCAGCACCGCCAACCTCCCCCGCTTCGTCGTCGACGGGCTCCACCGCAGCGTCTCGCTCCTGGTGCTCGCCGTGCTCGGCGTCCACATCCTCGCCTCGGTGCTCGACAGCTTCGTATCGATCGGTCTCCTCGCCGCCCTCGTCCCCTTCACCGCCGGCTACCGGCCCGTCTGGCTCGGGCTCGGCGCGATCGCCTTCGAGCTGCTCGTCGCCATCGCCGTCACCAGCCTGCTCCGCCGGCGGATCGGCTACCGCGCCTGGCGGACCGTCCACTGGCTCGCCTACGCCTCCTGGCCACTCGCGGTAGTCCACGGGTTCGGCACCGGCACCGACGGCCGAACCGGCTGGATGCTCCTGCTCACCGCCGTCTGCCTCCTCGCCGTGATCGCCGCCATTCTCGCCCGGGCCGTGGCCGGCTGGCCGGCTGAGCGCCCCCGGCGCGTCGCCGCCGGCGCCTTCGCCGTCCTCTCTCCGATCCTCCTCGTCGCCTGGCTGCTGGACGGACCGTTGGCCTCCGGCTGGGCTCGCCGGGCCGGCACGCCGGTTGCCCTCCTCGCCGCCTCGCGCGCCGCCGCCGCGCCGCCGGCGGCACTCGCGCTCCCCTTCACCGCCCAGGTCACCGGCCGGATCGCCCAGACGAGCACCGCGGCCGGCGTCGTCGTCCGCATCGC
>JBPCNA010000036.1:0-3957 GCA_051001735.1 Solirubrobacteraceae bacterium | reverse complement strand
GAGTTTCCGGTGGCCATGGCGAGGGGGAAACACCTCTTCCCATTCCGAACAGAGCAGTTAAGCCCCTCAGCGCCGATGGTACTTGGCCCGCAAGGGCCTGGGAGAGTAGGTCGCCGCCGGTTTTTGTGTCAACGCCGGTCGCTCCGTTCGGGGAGCGGCCGGCGTTTCGCCCTGGTGGCGGGGAGTCGGTCCGGGGCGGTCCTGGCGTCCGGTGCCGAGCGTAGCTTCCCCGGTCATGCTGGCCCGTTGCCCTGATCAGTCCATATCAATGCTCGATCAGGCCGTCGGCGACGAGAGGTGGGGGTACATGGTCGACTCCTGGCGCTTGCGGTCGGTGGGTTCTCCTGCCGGCGACGCCGAACGTGAGGGGGCCGCCCAGCCGGGCTGCCCCCGTCCACCGTGATTGGGCGGGCCGCTCATCCGTTCGTCGATCCGACCGTGTCGGCCTGGGTCGTCGTCGGGAGGCTGGCCACCGGCACCGGGGTTGCGGTGATCGCGAGCGGTGCGCTCGCCGCGCCCTGGCTCTCCGGTCCGCCGGGGATCAGGATCCGGAACACCTTGGTGCCCGGCTCGTACACCCGGTGGACGATGCTGTACGTCGATCCCGCTCCGACGGGACTGATCTGGACGGTGTGGAAATCACCGCCGTCCGCGTTCCGGCGCTGGAGGTAGATCACGTGACCTGTCTTGTCGGGGGCGACGCCGCCGCTGACGGTCACCGTCTGCCCGGCCGGCACCGTGGTCGCCGACACCGTCGCCGTCAGGGCATTCTTGACGCCTTCGAACAGCTGCGCCGAGCTTCGGCTGCCGCTTGTCACCCGGTAGAACGTGCTGTTGACCGGGGTCTGCGCCGGGAAGGTGTAGTTCCCGGCAGCGTCGGTGGTCGTCTGGGCCACCGGGGCGTAGCTCTGCCGGTCGGTGTGGGCGAGCAGCGTCACCGGCTGTGACGCGCCTCCGGCGAGGACGCCGGAGATGACGACCGATTGACCGAACGTCAGCGGGTCGGCCGACGCCATGATCGTCAGGTTCGGGTTCTGCGGCTGGTTGATCTGGTACTCGAATACATTCGACGGGCTGGCGAGGTTGCGGGCCGTCCGGTGCACGAGCACGCGGATGTTGGCGCCGCCGGGGTTGCTGAACGTGTGGCGGATGGTGAACCTGCCGCCGGCGTCGACGCGACCGCGGTCGATCGTGCGCCAGTCGTCGCCACCGGCCGCGGCGCTCTGACGCTGGAGGACGACACCGTCTCCGGCGGTGTAGGGCGAGCTCACGGTCCCGGTGAAGGTCACCCGGTGGGCCGGCCCGGTCAGGATCGTCGAACCCGACGGCGGCCCGTTCGGGGTCACCAGCGCGAAGACGTTTTCGTGGATGGTGCGGCTGCGCGCGCCCAGCGACTGGACGTACCAGTTGCGGTTCGAGGTGACGACGCCGTCGGCCTGAGCGAAGGCATAGAAGCCGGCGGCGTCGCTCCGCGCCTGCTGGACGATCGTGAACCGCGGAGCCGGGTTCACGCGGTGCCACAGCGTGACCACGCGGCCGCCGTTGTTCGGGCCGGTGAGCCGGCCGTAGATGACGAGCGGGTCGCCGGAGACCACCGGGTTGGCCGGGACGTTGATCGAGATCGCGTGGCGGCCGTTGGGACTCGGCTTCTTCGCGGCGAGGGCGCCGACCGGGGTCAGCAGGAGCAACGAGATCACAGCCGCTACGGCCGGACCGAACCTAAGGGGGAGCACCATCCGGATTCCTCCAATGAAGACGGGATGAGTGGGGGCTTTTGACGCCTCAGACCTCGAGGACACCGCGGAGGTTGGGAGGTTGCGGTCGCCCGACGCCGGTCGGCGCCTCACCGGGCCGGCGACCGGAGCCCGCCCCCCGGGCGGACTCCGACCTGTCGGTCCTGTGGCCGAGCCTCCCAGCTCGCGCCCGCCGCCCGACTGCGCGGAGGGTCAGTCGCGTCCTGCGCGCGCGGACGATGCCGGCGGGCAGGCTCGCGAGCGAGCCACGGGTGAGATGCAGTGCTGCGGTCGCGCCGGCGGAGCCCCGCGACGCAGCCGCGCCGGTGGAGGGCGCAGTCGCGTGCGATGGGGATGCGCCCCGCCGCCGCCCAGGTTCCCCCTCCCGAGGGAAAGGCGGTCCGACGAGGCCCGGGACATGGTCGGCGTGCGCGCCTGGGCGGGCCGGGGCGGCTCGAGTTCGTCCTCGAGCAGAAAGAAGGCCCGGGCGAGGCGGAGGGCGCGATGAACGGCGCGGTCTGCGGGGGTGGTCTCTTGCTTACGCCAGAACATATGTTCGTAAGCTAGAACCACCGTCGGACGGAATCCCCGACTGGGACCGGTTGGCCCGAGTTTCGGCTCTGCGAAGCCAAAAAGGCTGCAAGTCGCGTTGCATCGCCGGCACCTGCGCCAAAGCCCGGCCGCGCACTGCCGTGCGGCGAGATCCGTCGCCCACCCGGGAGGGTCGGCGGCCTCGGCGGCGAAGTCCACGCCAGGATGGCTGTTACCCTTCCCAGGCGCTCGGCGGCCCCCCGCTTGCGGAGCCGGCGCACGCGCAGACCGCTCATGGAGAAGCTCGTCATCCACGGAGGCGTACCGCTCTCGGGCACCGTCGTTCCGACCGGCAACAAGAACAGCGCCCTGGCGATCCTCGCCGCCTCGGTACTGACCGCCGACGAGGTGCTCGTGGCCAACGTCCCGCGCATCCGCGATGTCGACGCGATGCTCGAGATCCTCGACGGGATCGGCGCCCGCGTCCAGTGGACCGGCGAGCACGAGGTCCTTCTCTGCGCCGCCGACGTCCACACCACGTCGATCGAGCGTTCGCTGTCCGAGCAGATCCGCGCCTCCTTCCTTCTTGCCGGCCCACTGCTGGCCCGCTTCGGCCGGGCCGAGATGCCGCCGCCCGGGGGCGACGTGATCGGCCGCCGCCGCCTCGACCCCCACCTCGACGGCTTCCGCGCCCTCGGCGCGACCACCGCCCACGGGCGGGACATCCTCCTCACTGCCCCCGACGGCCTCCATGCCGGCGACGTCTTCATGGACGAGGCGTCGGTCATGGCCACCGAGAACGTCCTGATGGCGGCGGCGCTCACGCCCGGCGCCACCGTGATCGGGAACGCCGCCTGCGAACCGCATGTCCAGGACCTCGCCCGGATGCTGGTCAAGATGGGCGCCGACATCCAGGGCATCGGCTCGAACCTGATGACCGTCAACGGCGTCGTACGCCTCGGCGGCACCAAGCACGTCGTCGCCCCCGACCACATCGAGATCGGCAGCTTCATGGCCCTGGCCGGCGTCACCGGCGGCGAGCTCTGGGTCAAGGACACGATTCCCGGCGACCTGCGGATGATCCGGCTCGTCTTCGACCACCTCGGCCTCCACACCGAGGTCCACGGCAACGACATCCTCGTCCCCGGCGGCCAGCGCCTCGTCGTCAAGTCGGACTACGGCGACTACAAGCGCAAGATCCAGGACGGCCCCTGGCCGGCCTTCCCGGCTGACCTGACGAGCATCGCCGTAGCCATGGCCACCCAGGCCGAGGGGTCGGTCCTCGTCCACGAGTGGATGTTCGAGAACCGGATGATCTTCACCGACAAGCTCACGATGATGGGCGCCGACATCGTCGTCTGCGACCCCCATCGGGCAATCGTCACCGGCCCCCGGCGGCTGCGCGGAGGGCCGCTCGAGTCGCCGGACATCCGCGCCGGCATGGCCATGCTGATCGCCGCCCTCTGCGCCGAGGGGCGCAGCGAGATCGGCAACGTCCGCCAGATCGACCGCGGCTACGAGCGCATCGACGAGCGCCTCCGCGAGCTGGGCGCCCGCATCGAGCGGGTGCCGGCCGAGCCCGCCGTCCCGGTCTGAGCGGCGCCCCGGCCGCAGCCGGAGCGGGCCCCGGCGGCGGCCGCAGCCGGAGCGGGCCCCGGCGGCGGTCGCAGCCGGAGCGGGCCCCGGGCGGCGG
>JBPCNA010000035.1:0-6429 GCA_051001735.1 Solirubrobacteraceae bacterium | reverse complement strand
GTCCGGCGGCGGGCGGGCGGCTCCGTCCTCCGGACTTCCGTCGCGGCCGGCCCGCCGCTTTCCGGCTTCGCCGGCGCCTGCGGACGAGGAGGCCGCCGGCCCGCCGCGGGCGCCGCGCCGCTCGCCGCCCGCCCCTCCTGCGGAGAAGGCACCGGCCGCCCCCGTCCTCCTCAGCATCCGGCGGATCCAGGACGAGCGCGACGCGGTCGTCACTCCGGTCGAGGTCAGCGTGCCGGCCGGCGGCCGGAGCATGCTCGTCGGCTGGATCCGCAACCAGAGCGGGATCGTCGACCACTTCGAGCTCTCGATCAAGGGGTTCCCCGACGGCTGGTGGACGATCACCCCGGGGACCGCCTACCTGGTTCCCTTCGGCCGCGGCCAGGGCTACGATCAGGAATTCCAGGTCACCCTCCACCCGCCGCGGTCCCCGCAGGCCGAGGCGCGGCCATGGGAGTTCTTCCTCGTCGCGAGCTCGCTCGCCTCCGGGGTCGACGTGGCGGCCGTGCCGGCGACGGTGGTGATCGAGCCCTACCAGGAGGTCGAGGCCCGCGTCGAGCCGGTCCAGGCCGAGGGTCGGCTGGGGGCGCGGTACGGAGCGGTGGTGCGCAACGCGGCGAACGCTCCGGTCGACGTCGGCGTGACGCTGGCCGACG
The DNA here is from genome assembly GCA_051001735.1 of Solirubrobacteraceae bacterium. GTDB lineage: Bacteria > Actinomycetota > Thermoleophilia > Solirubrobacterales > Solirubrobacteraceae > Palsa-513. Next base: position 5,776 of record JBPCNA010000035.1, on the reverse strand, counting down.
AGGAGCAGCTGCTGACCTTCGAACCGACGGGGAACATCATCACCCTGGCCGCGATCAGCTCGGCTCTGCTGCCGAGCTTCAAGACGCTGGCCAAGCGGCTGAAGATCGGCCAGCAGCTTCGGCAGGCGGTGCCGCGCGATGCGCTGAAGGGTGTCGCCGGCCCGGCCAAGGGCGAGGTCGGGCAGCTGGTCGGACCGGAGCTCTCCGGGGCGAAGCGAAAGGCCAAGGAGTCGCAGGCGGACGCCCGCGGCCGGGCCGCCGAACGCGTGGGGAGGCGGCTGTCCGGCCCCGGGGCGATCACCGAGGTGGCCGGCTCGTTGGAGCCGGGCGAGTCGGTCGTCCTCCCGTTCATCGTCCGCCCCACGAAGCCGATCAGGTTCGGCCGGACGACGAGCCGGCGCTTCACCGTCGCCGCTCACACGATGGACGCGGAGGTCCGGGCGGTTCCCCAGCAGGCCGTCTTCCGCCAGCGGCCGTGGCTGCCGTGGTGGCTGCTCCTGCTGGTGCCCCTCATCGCGGCGGCGATCGCCGCCTACCTCCTGCTGAAGCCGAAGCTCGTGACCGTCCCGTCGGTGACCGGCGCCCCGTCGGCGTTCGTCGCCGATCAGCAGCTCCAGAAGCACGGGCTCACGCTGGCGCCGACCGTGCAGAGCAAGATCGACAAGAGCGCGAAGCCGGGGACGGTCATCAGCCAGACGCCGGCCGCGGGCGCCAAGGTCAAGAAGGGATCACCGGTGACGATCCTCGTGGCGACCGCGAGCCGGCGGGTGCGGGTGCCGAAGCTGCTCGGCCAGACGCTGGCCAAGGCCGACCAGACGCTGACCGCGAAGGGCCTCACCCTCGGCTCGGTCTCACCGAAGCCGTCGGCGAAGAACATCGTCTCGAGCCAGTTCCCCGTGGCGGGGGCGTCGCGGACCAAGGGCACCCCGGTGAACGTCTTTCTCGTCAAGCCGCCGAAGAAGAAGTCGAAGAAGGCGGCCGCCGCGGCGGCGGCGGCTGCGGCGGCCGCCGCCGCGAAGAAGAAGGCAGCGGCGGCAGGACTGATCATCGTGCCCCCGATCGCCGGGGCGACGATCAAGTCTTACTCGACGCTCCTCGAGAAGAACGGGCTCAAGGGCGCGTCGACGTCCGAGATAGACCCGGCGGTGCGGGGGGCGGTGATCGCGACGAATCCGAAGCCGGCGGCGAAGGTCAAGAAGGGCAGCGTGGTCGTGGTGACCGTCTCGACCGGCTATCCGGACCTCGCCTACGACGACGGGACGAGCCTCGCCGCTGTCCGCGGGAGTGCGGGGACGCCGCTGAAGGGCTTCGTGCCGGGCGCCGGCGTCGGCACCCAGCCGACGTGGAACCCGGGCGGGACGCAGATCGCCTACACCGCCGGGGGGTCGATCTTCGTGGCTCCGGCGTTCGCCACGGCCCCGCCGGTCCGTCTTGCCGCGACCACCTCGACGGCCTCCTACGAGCGGCCGGTGTTCGCCCCGCTGGCCGGCTCGGGCCTGATCACCTTCGTGCGGCACGGGGACGCGAGCGACGCCCTCTGCTTCGCGCGCCTCCTACCGAAGGGGGTCTCGGGGCCCAGCTGCCTGACGGTGCCCGGCTGGATCCTCGGGACGATCTCGTGGGCCCCCTACGGCCGCTCGATGCTGGTGGCGGCGACGAGCATGAGCGGAACGCCGCAGTTCGGGCTGCTCCAGCTCGTCACGGCGCAGGCCTTCTCCCCCGAGGTGTCGGCCTGGACCTCGACGGATCGGCTCGTCACCCCGCATCCGGCCGGGCGTGGCGTCCTCGTCGGGGCGATCTCGCCCGATGGCAAAGAGCTCGCCGTGCTCACCAACTCGAAGAAGCCCGGCGTCTTCCGGCTGATGGTCACCAAGCCGAGCGATCTGGCCCTGGCAAACGCGACCGCGCTGTCGGTCTCGGGCTGCTCGCTGGCCTGGCGGCCGGACAGCCGCGCCCTCGCGGTAGTCGAGGCCGACCCGGCCTGCAAGGGATCGCTGGGGCCGATCTTCGGCGTGAAGCCGGCCGCTCCGGGGGCGCTGAAGATGCTCGTCCCCCAGGGCGCCGACCCGGCGTGGCAGCCGATCAAGCTGAAGGTCGCCGGGACCAGCGGCAGATGAGCGCGTTACACATCAAATAGTGGCGTGTTCGGCCGCACATCTCTACACTGAAAGCTCGACGAGCGAGGGTCCTGCCGTCATCCTAGAGCGGAACGGAGAGTCGAGTCATTCAGCAGCGGACGGCCGGTGCGGCCGCAGCGGAGACGTGCAACATCTTCGTGGTGGACGCGCACACGATCTATCGCCGGGGCATCGAGATGTGCCTGCGAGGGCTGCCCCGGGCGGCGTCGGTCGGGGGCGCCGGAAACGCCGCCGAGGCGTGGAGCGACGAGGCGCTCGGGGAGGCCGACCTCGTAATCGTCGACGCGAGCGCTCCGGACGGCGTCGAGTTCGTCCGACACGTGAAGGAGATGCTCGGGGTCCCGATCATCGTCTGCAGCTCCGAGTGTGACGAGGAGACGATCCTCGCGGCCGTCGAAGCGGGGGCGACCGGCGTCCTGGCCAAGGAGGCCCTGACGCCGGAGAACCTGTGTGCGACGGTGGAGGCGGCGCTCCAGGGCGCCGGCGTGCTGTCTCCCGAGCTCCTCGGGATGCTCCTGTCGGGTCTGACCCGGGTCTCGCGCGAGGTGCTCAAGCCGCGCGGACTGTCGCTGTCGCGGTTGACCACCCGCGAGCAGCAGGTTCTGCGCCTGATCGCCGACGGCCGGGCGACCCGCGAGGTGGCGGTCGAGCTTTCCTACAGCGATACAGCGAGCGAACGGTGAAAAACGTGCTACACGACGTGGTGACAAAACTTGGGGTTCGCAGCAGGTCACATGCCGTGGCCTACGCCGTGAAGAACGGATTGATCTGAATGCGGCGTGACCAGGAGCACGAGTCGGCCGAGCGGCCCCGCCGTGAGCAGCCGCGCGGCTCGCGGAGCGAGGCCACGGCCGTCGCCGCGGGGTTTCTTTCGGAGCGCGGTCGGGCCGGCAGCGGGGGAGCGGCGGCCGTACTGGCGCTCCAGCGGTCGGCCGGCAACGCGGCGGTGGCGGCGTTGATCGAGGAGCGCTCGCCGGTCCTCGACGTGATCGGCCGCGGCGGCCGGCCGCTGCCGGGCGCGGTGCGCGCGGACATGGAGTCCCGTCTGGGTCACGACTTCTCCGACGTGCGCGTCCACACCGACCCGGTCGCGGCGGTCGCCGCCCGGTCGATCGACGCCCGGGCGTTCACCGCCGGCCGGGACATCGCCTTCGCGCCGGGTCAGTTCGCGCCGTCGACCCCGACCGGGCGTCAGATGCTGGCGCACGAGCTGACCCACGTCGTCCAGCAGCGGTCGGGGCCGGTGGCGGCGACGCCGGTCGGCGGTGGGATCGCCGTGTCGGACCCGGGGGACGCCTTCGAGCGCGCGGCGGAGGAGACGGCGGCTCGGGCGATGGCCAAGCCGTAGCCGCCCGGACGCCCGGCGCCGGTCAGGGCGCCTGAACCTTGACCTGGCCGGGAGAGACGACGGTGACCGTGCCGGGCGGGCGGCCGTTGGTGATGCCGACGAGCGTCTGGACGTAGACCGGCCTGCCGCCGACCAGGACGGTCGGAGAGCTCGACCCGGGGAGCGTCGAGACGACGAGCAGGCAGGGGGAGGTGAGCGGCGTCACCGGGATCTTGCAGTTGACGATCGGGGCGCCGATGAGGTCGGGCTCGCAGATCACGAAGCCGCCGTCGATCCCGACCTTGATCTGCTTGGGGACGATCACGACCTTGCCGCCGTGGGGGCAGATGAGAACGGCGTTGCTGGTGAGGACTGCCGGCACCGTGCCGGCATTCTCCGCCGGGGCGGGGAGTTCGTCGAGGGCGGCGGGGGCAATCGATCAGGCAGCCGGCGCTGCCTCATCGGGCACGGGGCCCGGAACGCTGCACTAGGAGGGACTAACGAAACTCATTCGCCCAGTGTTGGCGGGCGCTTTTGACGGCCGGTGAGCGGGATTACCCCACATCCGGACGGATTTTACCCCAACCTCTTGACCTCCGCTGGCCGTTTTCGGCGCGAGGCATGTTTCGTCTCGACGCCAGGAATGCCCCGAGGCACTGCCGTTCGCAAGGGCGGCAACGCTGCTGAGCAGTGTTCGGCGCGCGGTGGGAGATGAGGCGCGCTGCGCGGCGCGAGATGGACTCGCTCTCGTCGGTGCTGATGCGAGCGGGGTCAGACAGCGCTACCGCCGTTGATCTCCTCGCCGCGTGAGAGCTATTCGATTCCGTCGAGTAGTCGGGCGGGCTTGACTTTCAGGGCGTGGGCGAGACGGACGATCGTCGATAGGCGTGGTTCGCGGGTCGCGCGCTCCAGGCGGCTGATCTCGGTCGGGTGCAGGTCGCAGGCGTGGCCGAGCGCTTCTTGGCTCAGGCCGTGTTGCTGGCGCTGGTGGCGGAGGTTTAGGCCGAATTGCTCGTGTGGCTTCACCCGGCCGATGCTCGATGCCCTGGGCCAGAACCTCCAGAGCCAAAACCTCAAGACTGGGGTATGCTCGCTTCTCTGCCTAGCCGTGTAGGCGTCGTGTCATCGGAGAACGGAGAAGAAGGGAGTGGCTGTGATGGAGGCCGACCGGGTTGCCGGGAAGCTCGCGAGAACGCGCGGGGCCGTGGCGCTGGGGATCCTGACGCTCGTACTCGCTGGCTGCGGTGGCGGCGCATCCAACGTCATGCGGCTCCAGGACTCAATCAAGCAGTGGGTCACGGCCTATCTGCAGCAGGAACCGGGCGTACCAGCGGCGATCACCGGCGTCCAGTGCGGCGCCCTCCAGAACGGGCAGACCGCGGCCTGCACGCTCACCGCGCAGGGCGGCCTCTACGGCGGCACCTACGTCGTGACGGGCACGGTGATCGTGGCCGGGAACAAGTGGACGTACACCCCGACGAGCGGTGGCCACAGCTTCCCGGGCGTCATCGGCCAAACCCCGCCAACCAGCGGCCTCGCGTCCTCCAGCACCGCAGGCGGATAGCCGTGAGGCGCCGCCGGCCGTACTGGGTCCCCGGCGTTCTGCTCGCCCTGTTGCTGACCGCGTGCGGCGGGTCGTCGGTCGCGATCACCCCGGAAACGCTCGCGCGCTCGATCGCTCAGTACGAGCAGACCGCGATCGACAGCTACACACCACGCATCGGGTTTTCCGTCTATCAGAGCCAGTGCTCAGCAATCGTGAGCGGCGCCGCTGACTGCGTGCTGGATTGGGGGCAGCCCATCCCCGACCCCAACCCCGACGGCGCAAGCCACGGCCGAGTAGTGCTGTCCGGGACACGCTGGACCTGGACCTACAGCGGCGGAGTCAAGCTCGACTCCCCGAACTCAGCCGACGGCTACACGACCCTCTCCGGCGACATCGCTAAACCGCCCCCCGCTTCGATCGCGCCACAGTCATGACGATGCCGAGGCGACCCGATGGCGGCTGCCGGTGGGTCGTGATGCCGTGCGTGCATGTCGCGGCTCGCCGGGCTACGGGGCCTCCTGCAGCTCCCCGACTTATCGAGCCGGGGGTTGCAACCGTCCCCGGTCATCCCGTCCCACCATTGGGGGAGCGGACCGGCGAGCGCGCTCCCATCCTACTGAGGGGGCACGGGCACGTAACGTAGTCCCCAAACCATCGCGATGATTGCCACCGTGAGACTCAATCCCACGGCAGTGAGCACGATCCACCATCGACGCTTGATGTGGCCGAATAGGACGCCGATGAGCGCGATCCCGGCGGCGGTGC
>JBPCNA010000034.1:0-18310 GCA_051001735.1 Solirubrobacteraceae bacterium | reverse complement strand
CGTGCGTCGGCGCCCGACCGCTCCCATCGGGCGTACCGTCGCCCCAGACCCACCGGTAGGCGACGATCGACCCGTCGGGATCACTCGACGCCGACCCGTCGAACGACACCGTCTGACCCACCACCGGACCGTAGGTGCTCGGCGCGTAGGCCGCCGTCGGCGACTCGTCCGCCGACGCCTTGACCGTGATCCCGTGCCCGACCGCCGCCGTCCCGCCGTCGCTGTCGGTCACATACAGACCGACGCTCCGCACGCCGGTCGCGGTGAAGACGTGCGTCGGCGCCCGACCGCTCCCGTCCGGCGTACCGTCGCCCCAGACCCACCGGTAGGCGGCGATCGACCCGTCGGGATCACTCGACGCCGACCCGTCGAAGGAGACCGTCTGGCCCACCGCAGGGGAGTACGTGCTCGGGGTGTAGGCGGCGATCGGAGGCTCGTCGACCGTGACCGTCCGGGCGGCGCCGATGCTCGTGCCGTCGGCGGCGAAGATCGTCAGCGCCACCGTGTAGGGCCCGTCGGCCGAGAACGTGTGGCTGAGCGTCGGGGCGCTGGTCTCGACCTCGGTCTGCGTTATGTCGGGTCCGTCGTTGAACTGCCAGTTGTAGGCGTGGACGCCGCCGGGCGCCGTCGAGCCGCCGGCGCTGAAGGTGACGGCGTGGGCGCCGGTGTTGCTGGCGCTGAACACCGCCGTCGGGCGCGCCCCGGCGAAGGTGAGCCGCTGGAGGCAGGTGTTCCCCTGATTGCTCCACTCGGTCTGGTACCAGTAGTAGTGGCCGTTGATGACCTGGTTGTAGCGGGCCCCGTTGGCGGCGGTGCCGACCGCCGGGCCGTTGACGGCGTCGCACTTGTCGCCGATCTCGCTCGCGTTCTGCGATTGGTCGCTCCACGCGTTGTTGGGCTCGGGATCGGTGATCGACTCGACGTGCTCGTGGCTGAGACCGCCCTGAAGCACGCCGTCGGAGGTCTCACCGTTGGGGTGATTGCCGTCGTCGCAGCCGCGGTTCCCGGTGACGTAGCCGTCGTTGGCGTAGATGAACTCGCCGCCGCCGACCAGGCTCTGACCGTGGTAGGCGCAGTACTCCGGCTTGATCAGCGAGCCGGCCGAGCAGCCCGCTGATCCACTCGCGTCGAAGCAGCTCTGGACGCCGGGCGGGGTGAGCAGGAAGTACTCGTGGCTGAGGTCGCGCGGGAGGCCGTGGGCGGTGATGTAGCGGCTCAGCTCGGCCTGGATCTGGTCGTCGGTCAGGCAGATCGTCGCCCCGGCGCAGCCGCTCGCCGGGTAGGGGTCGGTGTCGTCGAGGCGGCCGGCGAAGGTCGACGAGTAGGCGGCGAGGTGGCCGGCGGCGTCGTTGTACTGCGCGGCCACCGAGTCGACGTTCCCGGTCCCGCCGCTGTCGTTGCCGAGATCGGTCAGGTACTGGTCGACGCCGGCCTTGTAGTCGCCGGGATAGGACGGCGCCCCGGGCGGAGCCCAGTAGACGGTGTAGTTGGCGTTCGACGGCATCACCGGGCCGCCGCTGTAGTCGAGGTTGGTGAAGAGGGTGTCGAACGGCTGGGTCGAGGCGCCGCGGAGGGGCTGGTAACTCTTGGACTGACCGTTCGGCAGCCGCGTCACGATCGCGCCGGCCACCGGCGCGGCGAGGAGGACGGCGGTCGCGGCGACGAGGGTCGCCAGAGCCAGCCAGCGCCCGCGCCGGCGCCCACGCGTCCGCGCGCGGACGCGTGGCGCTTTCGTCCAGGGTCATCCTCCGCCTCCGACTCGGAAGCTTGTCGCTCGTCAGAGCAGGCGAGAGCGACGCCCGCCCGTTCGGGTCGGCGGGCGCTCTCGACGAATTGACGAGCCTGGCGCTCAGGGCAGCTCGACGTGGGCGATCTCGATGCGCGGCTGCACCTCGGCGCCGGCTTCGATCTGCTGGGCCGCTACCTCGACCGCCCCGAACTCGATCCCCCGGGTGAAGATGGCGCTGATCAGGTCGCCGAGGTATTCGTAGTCCTCCTCGGTTCCGGCCAGGCCGAGCCCCTCGACGATCCGCTGCATCCGGTCGGACGGAAACAGGCGCTGGAGCTCCTTGGTTATGTCGTCGTGCATGTCGCCCGGCTCGGGCAGTTCGGTCACAGGCGGGCCTTTCTCGGGAGGTCGGCGACCGTCGCCCGACGGCGGATGTCGCCGGGGATCGGACGGTCGCCGGAGGTCATCTCAGAACGGGGACGAGAAGCCGTTGACCTGCGGGCTCTGGGCGGTGATCGTCAGCCCGCCGGCCGAGCTCCTAAGGTGCAGGCTGAGGGGAATGCGGCCGTGCGCGATGAAGCCGAGGGAGTGTGAGGTCCCGGTAACCGAGACGTGCCCGAGCGGGGTGATCTTGCCGAGCGCGGTCAGGGCGAACGACCTCCCGACGTCGGGGTTGCTCATGCTTACAAAGGCCGATCCGGTCAGCTTGCCGGCGAGCGAGACGCAGTGGCGGGGGGCGTGGAGGGCCTGACCGGAGCAGGCCGGCCCGCTCAGGGTCAGGGTGAATGGGAGGCGGCTGGTGGTCGCGGCCGGCGCGCGGAGGACGAGCCGCACGGCGCCGCGGTAGTTGGCGTAGTGGCCGGTGCCGGAGACGATCGCTCCGGTGAAGATCGTCGTCTTGACGGTGGTGGCCGCACCGGCGGGGACGCCGCCGGCCAAGGCCGCCGCCACGGCGACCGCGCAGGCGAAACCGGTGCCGGCCAACGGGCGCCGGCCGACCCGCAGCCGCCGGAGATTCATCGGGGTGCTCGTGACTCTCAGCATCGGATCTCCCTCAAGCGAACCGTGCGGCGACCGAGCGGCGCCGCGTTACCAATGGTACAAACGCCGCCGGTCTGAAAACGTTGCGTCGAAGTCCGGGCTCGGCTACCCGCCGCCGCTGAGCCGCGCGGCCCACGCGCCGACGGTGACGACCTCGGCCTGCCGGGGAAAGACACTCTCGCGCAGCACCCGGTGGACGTCGGGGTCGGCGTCGGCGCAGCCGTCGGTGGGCACGGTCAGGGCGAAGTCGAGGTCGGCCGCCGCCCGCTGTCCAGCCCTGTGAGCCGGAATTGTGGACCGACGGTCCAGACCAAGGGGCTTTGCGAGCTGGAAAACTGGGTCCGTGTGGAATCGGCGTCAGACACGACGGGCGCGAGGCGGACCGGCCGTGGCCGCGGTCGCCGCGCCGTTCGAGCGGGACATCGACGCCTGCGTCGAGCGCGTCGAGCGGACGATCAGGCAGGCTCGGGCCCACGGCGCGGCGTTGATCGTCTTCCCGGAGACCGCCCTCGGCGGCTACATCTACGAGCGAGGGCCCGAAGATCCGATGCCGGCCACCGTGGCTCCGCCCGCGTTGCCGAGGCATGCCGAGGCATTCGCTCGGCTGTCGCGGGCGGCGGGCCCCGCGGTGGTATGCATCGGCTACACGGAGGCGGCCCCGGCCGGACCGTTCTCGAGCTCAGTCTGCCTGAGTGGCGACGGAATCCTCGGCCACCACCGCAAGGTTCACCTGCCCCCGGGCGAGCGTGGCTTCTTCAGGCCGGGCACCGAGTTCGCCGCGTTCGAAACCCCGGTCGGCCGCCTTGGCATGTTGATCTGTTACGACAAGGTCTTCCCCGAGGCTGCGCGGGCCTTGGCACTCGACGGCGCCGAGATCGTCGCCTGCTTGTCGGCTTGGCCCGTATGTCGGGTCCAACCGGCGCGGCGAACGGCGGACGATCGACAGGTGCTGCACTTCAATCTCCTCGACCAGGCGCGTGCGATCGAGAACCAAGTGGTCTGGGTTTCGGCCAACCATTCCGGACGGTTCGGACGGTTGGCCTTCCCTGGCCAGGCGAAGGTCGTCGATCCCGAGGGGCGCGTGCTGGCCACAACCGGGGACCGGGCGGGGATCGCCCTGGCTCGGATCGATCCACGCGCGGCGGTACGAGCGGCGCGGGCCGACCTCTCCCACCTCGGTGATCGCCTACCCGCGGCGTACGCCGCGAGCGTCGGCCGCCGCGCCGCCTGACACCGCCGACACGAGACTCACGGCAACCAGTGGAGCGGGCCCGTAACATGCGCGCCGCGGCGCCGAAAAGCGGCTCAGGCGCCGGGGTCCACGGCCCAGGCGAGCGGCACGTCGTGGTGCTTCTCGGCGACAATCGCGAAGTATTCCAGCGGTTCGCCGGCCACAGAGACGCGGTGCGTGTAGCGCTCGCGGGCGCGCTCCTCGAGGACTCCCTCGCGGAACATTCTCAGGAGGAAGTCTCCGAAGCCGGACCGGTCGTCAGCCTCGAAGAAGCGGTCGCGGATGTTGAAGGCGATGTACCCGGGCGAACCGACCAGGTTGAGCGCCTCGGCAAAGGCGAGCGGCGGCACGTCTCCGAATCCGAGCGCGGCGATGCACGTCATGACGCTGAAGTCGCGTCGCATGAGGTCGCGGCGCTCGTCTGGCTGAAGCTGCGTGAGGTCCAGGGCGAAGTAGTCGTCGTACACGCCCGGCCGGTCCCGATGGGCCGCGTCGCGCGCCTCCACCAAGAGGTCGACGCCGACGATCTCACCGATCCCCAATTCCGTGAGACGCTGGCCGACCATGCCGTTGCCGGCGCCGAAGTCGAGTGCCGTCAAAGCTCCGGGTGAGACCCGCCCGGCGGCGAGCGCGGTTCCGAGGAGCGCGGTGACGACTCGCGGAGACTCGCAGTCCAGGCGCTCGACGAAGAGCTTCTCGTAAAGGCCGGGCACCTCGTAGATCGACGCGTAGTCGTGGAAGCGAATGCGGCGCCGCTCCCCGTGCATCTCGATCTCGCACCACTCCTGATCCTGGTCGAGCTCGCTTCGCGCCTCGTCGGTCGGGAGGTGCACGGTGTAGTCCACGTTGCTGAGCGTGGCCATTTGACTCCTCTGCTCGTTGGCGCCGCTGGTATGAGCCGTACCCCGTTGGCAACACGCCAAGCAGAAGCTTGAACATCGGTTCTGCCGGCAGAGGCACAGCCCTTAGGGACCGGAGGCCGAGAGGGGGATCCTATCGGAGGGCCGTCGGATAGGCTCGCGCCGTCCATGCGCTCTGACCGCCGGCGCGACGAGCCGTACCAATGAGGATCACGCTCGCCCAGATGTCAAGCCGCTTGGGCGACATCGACGCGAACCTCGAGCGCGCCGCCGGGCTGATCGGTCGCGCCGCAGCCGCGGGGTCCGATCTCGTCGTGTTCCCCGAACTGTTCCTGACGGGGTACTCGCTCGGCCGGGTTGACGTGGACACCTCGATCTCCGGCGTCGACGAGCGGCTGCTCGCCCTCGGCGAGGTCGCGCCGGGAACCGACGTCCTGATCGGGTTTCACGAGGACGGGCTCGGCGTCCACAACTACAACGCGGCCGGCTATTACGACGCGAACGGCCGCCGGCACTGCCACCGCAAGCTCTATCTGCCGACCTACGACATCTTCGAGGAGCGCAAGTACTTCTCGCCGGGCCAGTCGATGCGCGCGTTCGACACGCAGCACGGACGCGTGGCCACGCTGATCTGCAACGACGCCTGGCAGCCGCAGATCGGATTTCTTGCCGTCCAGGACGGGGCGCGGGTGCTCTACATCCCGACGAATTCGGCCCAGAGCCGCTTCCCCGAGCGCTACGACTCGGAGACCTACTGGCGGGATATCACCGTCTTCTACGCTCGGATGTTCCAGTGCTTCGTCGTGTTCGTGAACCGCGTCGGCGATGAGCCGGGTCTGCGGTTCTGGGGCGGTTCACACGTCGTGGACCCCTGGGGAGAGGTCGTCTGTCAGGCCCCGAACGACACTGAGGAGCTGATTACCGCCGAGATCGACCTCGCGACCGTGCGGCGGCGTCGCTACGAGGTGCCGCTCGTGCGTGAGGCGCGTCTGGCCCTCGTGGCGCGTGAGGCTCATCGTCTGGCCGAGGAGGGCGGCGACGCGTGATGCGGCGGGTCAGGTAGTGGCGAAGCGGGTGAGCGTCCGCGCCGGGTCTATGCCCCCGAGGTGTTCCAGGAAGATCTGCCGGTAGGCCTCCTCCTGGGATTCGCCGTCGAGTGCGAGCGCGTCGGCGGCGCCGCTGCCGTCGCCGAACTGCGCCTTCTCGCGCCAGAGGATCTCGTCGGGCACCCAGCCGGCAAACGCCGTTCGGAGAATGAACTTCTCCTGCCTGGTATCTGACGTCTTCCAGGCGGCGGGGATCCCGAGGCAGAAGGCGATCATGTCGAGGTCGAGGAACGGGACGCGGGCCTCGAGTCCGTGGGCCATGGTCACCCGGTCGCAGCGCTGAAGGTTGAGGCCGTGCAGCGACTCGACCGTGCGGACCAACTCGTCGTGGAGGTCGTCCTCGGAGCCGAGGTCGCGGACGTACTCGTAGCCGCCGAACAGCTCGTCGGCCCCTTCGCCGGTCAGGACGACCTTCACCTCGCGCGCGGCGAACTCCGCGAGAAGATAGTTGGGGACCGCCGAACGCACGAGCGACGGATCGAAGGACTCGATCGAGCGCACCACCGCCGGGACGGCGGCGCGGGCCTCCTCCTCCGTGTAGATGCGCTCGTGGTGCTCGGTGCCGAGGAACGCGGCGACGACCCGTGCGCCCTCGAGGTCCGGGCTGTCGTGGGTGCCCACGGCAAACGTCGGTAAGACGTAGTCGCAACTTCGCGCCGCGATCGCGGCGATGATCGACGAATCCAATCCGCCGGAGAGGAACACCCCGATTCGCACGTCGGCCATCATGCGCCGCTCCACGGCTCGGATCAGCGCGTCGCGGAGCTCCCCGACAAGCTGCTCGGGCGGCTCCTCGCCGGGTCGCGTCGGCGGCCGGCAGGACGGTTCGAGCTCGGCGGGTACGGCGCGCGCGAAACGAACGAGACCCTCGTCGGGCGTCCAGTAGTGGCCGGGCGGGAACAACTCGACCGCCTCACGCCAGTCCTCGTCGAACGCGACGAGCTCCGAGGCGAAGCGGACCTCGCCGCCCCGGCTGGCCCAGTAGAGCGGCTTGATCCCGACCGGATCGCGCGCCGCGACGAACGAACCGTCCTTCCCGGCCACGACGACGGCGTACATCCCCCGCAGCTGGTGCAGGCCGACGGGCCCGTACCGGGCGATGAGCGCGAGCGCACCCTCGTTGTCTGAGCCGGTGGCGAAGTGGCGGGGGCCGAGGCGCTCGCGCAGACGCGTGTGGTTGTAGATCTCACCGTTTCCGACCAGATGCAGGCGGCCGTCGGGCGTGCTGAGCGGCTGGTCGCCGTCCTCGAGGTCGACGATCGATAGCCGGACATGCCCAAGCCACGCGTCCGAGACGACGATCTCCCCCCGGCCGTCGGGGCCGCGGTGGCCGATGCGGTCGAGCATCCGCCGCCCCGGCTCCGGATCGACGCTGCCGTGGATGGCGGCTATCCCGCACATGCTCGTACCCTACGGAAAGCGCCACGGGCATCCGGCGCTCCGCGGCCGGCGGACACCGACTCGAGCGCTCGGGCAGCACGCTTGAGGATCCGGAGTCGATCGAGGTTGGCCGACCTGGCCAGGTTGGCCAGGCTGCTGGTAGCATCGACTGGATGAGCGAGGCCGTCAGCATCAGCGAAGCCAAGACGCAGCTGTCGAAGCTCGTGGCACGCGCCGAGCGGGGCGAGGAGGTCACGATCCGTCGCGGGAGCACGCCCGTGGTCAAGCTCGTCGCGATCACCCCTTCTTCTTCGCCGCAACGCTCGCCGATCGGAGCGCTCCGGGGGCAGATCTGGATCAGCGACGACTTCGACGGGATGGGCCCCGAGTGGGACCCTTACGTTTGATCGCCGGACTACTCGATACGCATCCGCTGTTGTGGGCGCTCTCCGCAGACGCCCGTCTTGCCAAGTGGCTCGCCGAGGACATCGAGCGCGACCCGACGATGTTCGGCGTCAGCGACGTCTCCCTCTGGGAGATCGCGATCAAGGCCTCGGCGGGCAAGCTCCGCATTCCCGACGACTTGCCGAAGATCATTGCCGACCTCGGCTTTCGTCAGGTTCCCATCACGCGCGGCCAGGTCTGGGCCGTTCGAGACCTGCCGCTCCACCATCGCGATCCGTTCGATCGCCTGCTGATCACCCAAGCGCTCGATCTCGGCGTCCCGATCATGACCGCCGACACTGCCGTGTCGTTCTACGACGTCCCCGTGCGTTGGTGAGCCGGTCGTGTAGAACGACGGTCGAGTGACAGTGGCCTGCGGCATGCGGCATGCGGCATGCGGCTGCGCTGGCTGGCGCAGAGCCTCCCAGGATCGAACGAACGATGACCGGGACGGGCGCGTAGGCGATCCCTCACCCATCACCCACATCGAGCCGAACGTCGCCCGACTCAAACTGAGTCCCTGAGACCCGCTCGCGCCACCAGGGCGCCGGGCTTCCCGTCGGGAGCGAGGGTGCGCGCGGAACCTCCGGGTGGGCACGATCCTGAGCGCTCCCGACGCGACCTCGCTTCGCGTCGTGGCTACTATGCCGTGGCGGCGCTGGGGTCCAGTTGGCCGAGCTGGGGATTGCGCCGGATCAGGCGCAGGCGGCCGGCGCGCGCGAGCGACGGTGCGCTTCGGCGTCGAAACCGGCCTACCTCATGCCGATCCCCCAGCCGGTCGCCGATTCGGCCGGGGCCCGACGCCCCGCGCTTCGCGGCCGGCGTCGTCCCGGAACCGAACGGCGATCGGGACGACAAGGAGCTGACGACGCTGGCCGACAGGCGGTCCGGTTGCGTCTCGCCCGGCTGGGAGCCGGTGCTCGTGTCCGGCCGCCTACGACGATGACAGTGACATTGATTTGGGGCAGATGATGGCGCTACCCCGTACCGGTCGTCGTTCGGTTCAGGACGACGGGCGGCGGGGCCGCGATTCGCGGCCAGAGTCTGGCGAGGGGGGCGCGGGTCCCAGAACCCTCACGCCCCGGCGGCGTCGCGGGCCGGAGCGCCCGGCGCGACCCGCAGGAGCCGGGCCAGCCCTCCGGGCATCCACCAGTTCCAGCGGCCCATGATCGCCACGAGCGCCGGGACGAGAAGCGTGCGCACGACGACGGCGTCGACGACGACCCCGGCGGCCAGTCCGGTCGCGATCACCCGAACCTGGATGTCGGGGCTTGTGGTCAGGGAGACGAACGAGATGGCGAGGATCAGTGCCGCGCACGTCACGAGGCGCCCGGTTCGCGCCAGCGCTCCGACGACCGCCGGTCCGGTCGCGCCGACGCGGTCGTACTCCTCGCGGATCCGGGCGAGGACGAATACCTCGTAGTCCATCGATAGGCCGAAGAGGAAGGCGAAGATCAGGATCGGGACGAAGTTGCGCACCGCCCCGGTCGCCGGGACCCCGTAGATGAGGTTCGAGCCGTGGCCGTTCTGCCAGAAGAGGACGAGGAAGCCATAGGCGGCGCCGAGCGAGATCACGTTGAGGACGACCGCCTTGACGGCGAGGGCCACCGATCGGAAGGCCCGGGCCAGCAGGAGGAACGTGACGAGGGCGATCAGGGCGAGCATCGGCGGGAAGTTGCCGTAGACGGCGGTGTTGAAGTCGGCGTTCTGCGCGGTGTTGCCGCCGACCTCGGCGCCGCCGGACACACCGGCACCTCGCTGCGCGCCAGGCTGCGCGCCGCACTGGACGACAACCAGCGCCAACGCGACGAGGTCGCGCGCCTCCATATCGAGCTCGCGTTCGCGCACGGACGCACCCGCGGGCTTGAGCTCGGCCACCGGGCAGCCCGCCGACCCGACCTCAGCTGATCAGCGCTGAGAGAAGACACGGTCGCAGTCACCGGTGCGACGGGACCCGGCGATCGTCCTCCCTCTCTTCTCCGGTCATGACCTCCCAGCTTCCTACTCAACCGCAGCCGCGGTCGAGACGAGCGGCCCGCCAGGGCCGTCTTCGTCGAGATCCGCGGAACCAAGAGCCCCCGAGCTGACATGTCCACGACGCGCAGACGCAGCAAACCCGGGCATTGACACGGCCGCGGGTGAACATAGAGAGGATTCTGAGGCGTGCCCGATCCGTCCGAACCCGCGGCGACGATGTGGCGAGACGAACTGACGTTCGCAGCAACCGCGCGTCGCTGAGCGCCCGCGGCGACGGGTCAAGCCGCCTGGCCCGCGCGGCGTAGTAGCTGGATGGGGCGAACGCCAGCGCACCGCAGATCGGCTCGACCCCGAAGCACTCGCGGTGCTCATCAACGAAGCAGCTCATCGTCTCGGAGGTTGCGGGTCGAGCTCCCGCGCGAAGAAAATCGACGCCGCCTTCAAGATCTCGTTCGCGCGCCGCAGCTCCCGGCACTCCCGCTCGAGCTCCCTCACGCGTCGCGCCTCAACGCTGGTCACACCGTGACGCGACCCATCGTCGATCTCCGCCTGGCGCAGCCACTTGCGCAGCGTCTCGGCCGACATCCCGAACTTCCCAGCGATCGACACGATCGCCTTCCACTGCGAGACGTACTCCGCCTGATGCTCCAGCACCATGCGAACCGCCCGCTCCCGAATCTCTCGCGGGTACCTCGTGCCTTTAGCCATACAACCCATCCTCTCAAGAGGTCAAGCCTCCATCGAAGCCGGGGCGGTTCACGCCGCTGCCTTTTAGACGTCGAGCTGGGGAGTCTGCGGGCCCGAACGCCGCAGTCCGAGAGCGCCTGAGGGGCACGCGTTGACCGCCACCTCGATGTCGTCCGCCGGAGCGGCCGTGGGGTCGATCCACGGATCGCGGTTGACGTCGAACACGGCTGGGAGGTGCTTGACGCAATCGCCAGCGTGGATGCATACCTCGTCGTCGTAGGTTACGACAACGTTTTCGCTGCTGAACTCGTGTTCCACGTCGACTCCCATGTTTCGCGGCTTACAGCCGTCTGGGCCGGGCCTACACCGAGTGGCCCCGCGAACGGCTCCGGTCGGCTCGACGGTACACGAAACGAACGTCGTCGGCGGCGGATTCTCAGGACGCGTTCTTGCCGTTAACGCCGGTCGGAGTGTCCGAGGCTGGGGCCGTATCGCCGGTGGGCGCGCCGGTGATGGGGTGGTATCCCTTGCCGTGCTTGGTGATCCTTGCGTCTTTCTGGAGCTTCGAAAGGACGCGGTAGAGGTAGTTCGGTGCGCGGTTGCCGGTTGGTCCACCTCAGCCCGCTGAGCTCGACCGCGTCGCTCACGAGAGGGTCGAGCCAATTTGTCGTCCCGGCGGAAGCCCGATCGGGCCCGCTCCCAGACCCGGTTTGTCGCCACCAGCGGATTCTATGGCGACTAGGATCAGTTAGCCGCCTCCTGCGTCGTGCGCGCTTTCCGCGCAAAGAGGGCGCTGTCGGCCCCGGTGGAGATGCCCGTCGTCGAACCGAAGCGGGACTGCCCGGCGCTGCTGGATCAGGTCGAGAGGGGAAGTCTCCAATGTCCTTTCCGGAGTGGCTGAGAGTTCTGCCTGTGCATGAGAGGGGTGCCGGGTCCTGGATGCCTGCACAGTGTGCCCGTGGCGTTCAGATCGAGGTGTTGACGAGCTCTTCTGCGATCCAGTGCGCCACTTTGTCGGGGTAGGGTGCGGGGAGCCCGAGGACGATGTGCTGAAAGCCGGCGTCGATGGCTTGCGCGATCGCGTTTCGGGTTGCGTCGACCTGCTCGTAGGAGACTCGGAGGTGGATCGAGCGGGTGATCTGGGCGGGGTTTCGGCCGATCTCGGCGCAGAGCTGGTCAAGGCGGGCGCTTCGCTGGACGGCGTCGGCGATGTCGTGGCCGGGGATGTTCCACAGGTCGGCGTGCTCGGCGGCGACGCGTAGCGTCGCGGTGGTGCGTCCGCCGATCATGATCGGCGGGAGCGGATCCTGGATGGGTTTGGGGTTGCAGTACGCGCCGGTCAGCTGGTTGTAGGTGCCGTCGACGTCAAACGGCTCGTCCTCGGTCCACAGCCGTCGGATGATCGTGCAGGCTTCACCGAGGCTCCGGACTGCGTCGGCGAAGTCGAGGTAGGGCAGGCCGTGTGCCGGGTACTCGCGCCGAGCTTCGGGTGGGTTTGGGCGCGAGCCGACTCCGATCCCGAAGTCAAGCCTTCCGTCGGACACGACGTCGACGGTCGCGGCGATCTTGGCCAGCATTGCCGGCGGGCGGATGCGGTTGCTGCTCACCAGCACCCCAAGACGCAGCCGTGCGGTCTGTGCGGCGAGCGCCGAGAGCAGCGTCCACCCTTCGAAGATCGGGCCGTTGGGGTCACCGCCGATCGGCAGCAGGTGGTCAAACAGCCATGCGTGCTCGATCGCCGGGATCGTGTCTGCTTCTTGCCACCGCGACCGCACGACTGGCGCTAAACGCGACCGGACGGCGGATTCTCGCGCGGCGGCGCACCCTCCCGGCCACGCTCCTCGCCCGTCAGGACGGAGCCGTCAAGGCCAGCGTGACCGTCACCTTCAGACTCCGCCGCAGAAGGTGACCCGACCCTAGCCAGGCCGCTCCTCCGGCCACCGCACGGAGCTAGCATCCCGTCCTCTGTGCCTCCCACCAGGTCGCGCGTAGCTCCATGCCGGCGGCCGCCACCGGGGTCGCGCAGATCCGTGGCTCCCGGCGCCTGCGGGCACCGCGGCTGTGCGCCGGGCGGAAAGTGACGCTAGGTCCCTCCGGGGCGTCCCGCCCACCGTTCGATTCCGGGACGGGCGTCAGCCTCCGCGAACGGCCGGCCTCGGGCTCGCTGATCTCCTGGCCGGTTGGGATCGCTTGGGTAACGGGTTGGTCTGGCGCATCAGGCAGCACGAACATCGTCGGGCGCGACTATGCCGTCGGCTACTCTGAGTTCGTGTCGCTGGCCGACTCCGGCAACTTCGTCGGCGATCCCGCCTTCGGCGTCTACGTTTGGACGATCCTCGTGTGGCTCGTGGTTCTCGGCCTTCTGGCGGGAGCTCCCGTCACCGCGGCGAAGGACAGGTGGAGATGGCTGCTTGCCGGCCTTCTCACGGGAGCGCCTCTCCTCCTTTTCACAGCGTGGCTGCTCGCCGCTCCGGATAGCCGATGGGCCAGACGGTTCTATGGGCCGGAGAAGATGGCGCGTGCGGGCCAGCACTTTGGGCATGCTCGCACTCAGCCATAAAAGGGTCGGGGAGCCCATCGCTGGGGCTCACCCGTTGCCCCCAAGGAGTCCGATGTCCCGGCGCCTGAATCTGAGGCTGGCGGCCGTGATCCTGCCCGCGGCCGCCGCCTTCGGTTGCGGCGGCAACTCCACTGAGAGGACAAACGCCAAGGCGGGCACGGCCGTGATCGAGTTGCGCGCCCCATTGGCCACACGCGGTACCGACGCTGCGCTGCTTCGCTTTGGAGTTCCTGAGGGCTGGAAGGGAAACCAGGATGCCAGCAGGCGACTGCCAGTCGCGGCAATCGAAAAGCCCGCCGGCGGCGAGAGCTGCCGGCTCATCGTGCAGATCGTCGCCGGCCCGCGCGGAGCCAAGGGGCTCGCGCAGCCGGGGGAGGACAAGCTCTTGCCCAAGAGCGGCGCAGACAAGCGCAGCGTGAAAGTCATCGCTCCCGGGCCACCCCGCGCCGCTACATTCAGCTTCCGCATCTACGACGCG
Source organism: Solirubrobacteraceae bacterium (assembly GCA_051001735.1). Lineage (GTDB taxonomy): Bacteria > Actinomycetota > Thermoleophilia > Solirubrobacterales > Solirubrobacteraceae > Palsa-513. The sequence continues at coordinate 4,817 of JBPCNA010000034.1, read as the reverse complement.
CACGGGACCCTGAGCTCGACGGGTCCCGCAGCGATCAGCGCCGGTGAACTGCGGATCAGCGGGGAACCCGTGATCCCAGCGCTCGTGGTCATCGCGCGCGGCGGCCTCGATGGATGCACGACCAGGGTGTCGCTTGACGTCGTCACCGAGACCCGCGCCGCGCTGCAGGCGCTGATCGATCAGATGAGCGTCGAGATCCGGCCTCCTGGTTGATGACGCGGTCACGGCGGCATCGCGTCCGAAAGCCAGCGGTGTCGAAACGACCTACGAAGGAGGCGCGCTCGCACGTTGAGCCTTTCGAGGCGGACGGTGCGGGTGATCCTCGACCCTGCGGACACCAGCCGAGCGTGCAGGCTGGCGGCGGCCGCGGAACGCCCGCACGTCGCGGTCTGCCGAGCGACACCGGCGGCCTCCTCAGCAGGCTTGGCGCGCGACGTCCTGCGCGCCTTGGGCAAGCGCTTCGACGTCGCCGACAGCCCGCGCCGACCCGACCGCCTTTGGCCGCGCGTGACCACGTGGCTGACGGTGGAACCCGTCACCCGGTTGATCGTCCTCCGCGCGCACCTCCTCGACGCCGCCAAGCATCAATGACCTCTTGCACGCGTCACCGCCGGCCATGGAACTCGTTCTGTTCGTCCACGCCCCCGCGATCCCGACCGAGCTACACCGCGGTCTCGCCGACGTGCACTTCGATTCCGAGCGGCTCCACCAGTTCGCGGCGGGGCAGGCCGACCCGTTCGCGAAGCAGTGGTTCGATGACTTCCTCTTCTTCCATGAGGCTTGCCGCGAGGCGCTGGCCGATAAGGAGCTCGCTCGAGTCGAAGGCACGATCGCGGCCGCGCGGCGAGCCACCAGCCAGTGGCTCGGGCGTCTCGTCAAGGGCGATTACCTGGCCCCGCGGCCATCTGAGTGGCAGGTCGTCGCGTTCGTCGACCGGCTCACGCGATGCCCCGAGAGCCATGACGCGCTCGCGCGCGTCCGCGGTGCTCAGATCGCCCTGCTCTTCGAGGACATCCTCGTCCGCGTCGATGGCCCCGCGTTCGTGGCCGCTCACGAAGCCGGGCACGCAAGCCAAACGCTGAACGAGCAAGCCATCCAGCTCCTGCGCACCTACAGCAGCCCGCTTCTGGCCGCCGCCGGCGCACTCGCCCTCGCCTCCGGCGCCGGATCCCAGGCGCTCGCCCGCGTCACCCTTGCAGACGTAGCGAGCGACGGCTCTGAAGCCAACTTCTCGGGATACCCGGCTTCAATTCCCACCGCCGCCCGAGCGCTCATCCGAGCGCAGCGCCTCGACCGCCGCCTCCAGGACGCCGGCGCCGCCGACGCATTCCTCCCGTCCCGGCCATCGAACGGCCGAAACGGGACTCCTGGAATCCTGCGCGCGATCATCGCCCGCGTCGGCGCACAGACAGGCCTCGCGATGCCGCCACCCAGCCAAGAACCCTGGTCCCGGATCGACCTGCTCGCGACGACGATTCACGTCGACCCGCTCTGACCCGATGATCAACGCCGAGCTGATCGCGCGCCGCCGAATCGCGTTGGGCATGACCCGACACGATCTCGCCAAGGCGACCGGCCTCAGCTGGCCGACGCTGCTTCGGCTCGAAGAATCTCGCTGGACCGACGGACCCACACGCTGAACACCGTGCGCGCAATCGGCAACGCGCTCGGCGTCCACCCCGCCGACCTCCTCACGGGAGACCGCCCGCCACCACAGCAATACGCGGATCCGACGATCGTCGGCGCGGCGCTCGCGTCGAGCCCCAAGGGTCTCGCCGACGCCGCGCTCGCTCGGGCCCTGAACTGGCCTGAGAGCCGCGTTCGCGACGCGCTCGCAACGCTTGCCGGACAACTCACGGCCGTCGGACAGACGCTCCGTCGCCTCAACGGCCACAACCAGCTCGCGCCGGGCGACACCACCCTAGATCCCGAACGGCTCAAGGCGCTCGCCCGATCCCGCGAGCCCCTCGACCCAGACCACGCCCGCGTCCTCCTCAAGGTGCTCCGCCGGCCCCGCCGCGACAACGGCTGGGAGACTTCACGAGCACCGAGCGAGAATGCCTAGCCAACCTGATCGCCCAAGGCGCGATCGCCGACGAACCAGGCGTGGCCGCGCCAACCGACAGCATCCGCGCGGCGCTCATCCTCGGCTACGACCGCCGCCTCGGAGACTTCCCCGGCGACAGCCGCTTCCTCCCGAGCCGGCTCGAGGATCTGCCCACTGACACGAAGGTGGTCGCCGGCCGCTGACCCGAAGGTGGCGTTTCCGCTGACACGAAGGTGGCGCTCCACAACACGTCACGGTCACTGCTCGCGGTCAGAGATACTTGCGTCCGCAACCACCTCGCGCTATAGTTCCTTACGTTTGGTAAGCAAGACATTGCCGGAATCGCAGACGAAAGCGAGCTGGCGCAGATCGGAGTTGATGCTGGATGAGCTCGTTGAGACTGATTCCCCTGGAAGACACCGTCGTGTTCCCCGGCATGGGCATCACGCTGACCGTCGAAGTCGGTTCTGATGAACGCGTCGTCCTCGTCCCCCGCCATGACGGCGAATTCGCCGATGTCGGCATCGTCGCCGAGGTGTCCGAGCGTGTCCGCCTTCCCGTCGGAGCGCACGGCGTAACTCTGACCGGCCTGCACCGCGGGCTGATCGGCGCCGCCGTGTCCGGACCCGACAGCGAGCTGCGCGCCGAGGTCGAGGAGCGTCCGGACCCTCTTCCCGTTGACGGGCGCACGCGCGAGCTCTCGCGCGAGTACCGCGCCGTCGTCGAGGAGATCCTCGAGGTCCGCGGCGATGACGGCCGGGTGGCCGCCTTCCTGCGCGCGATCGTCGAGCCGGGGCCGCTGGCCGACTCGGCCGGCTACTCGCCGGACCTCAGCTACGCCCAGAAGGTGCAGCTGCTGCAGAAGATCGACGTGACCGAGCGCCTCGAGCTGGCCATCACCCTCCAGCGGGAGCGGCTGACCGAGCTATCGGTGCGCAAGCGCATCCGTGAGGACATGGAGGGCGGGGCCCAGAAGCAGCAGCGGGAGTACTTCCTGCGCCAGCAGATGGACTCGATCCGCAAGGAGCTCGGCGACGACGAAGGCTCGCTCGCCGAGGAGTACCGCGCGAAGATCGAGGCCGCCGAGATGCCGGAGGCCCCCAAGGAGCAGGCGCTCAAGGAGCTCGGAAGGCTCGAGCGGATGGGCGAGCAGTCGGGCGAGGCGAGCATGATTCGCAGCTACCTCGACTGGTTGATCGCCGTCCCGTGGAGCAAGCGCTCGGACGAGCATCTCGACCCGGTGGCCGCCCGCGCCCACCTCGACGCCGACCACTACGGCCTCGAGGACGTCAAGGACCGGATCACCGAGTACCTCGCAGTGCGCAAGCTCCGCCAGGATCGCGGGATCGAGGTCGACCGGCGCTCCGGCGCCATCCTCACCCTGGTCGGTCCTCCGGGGACCGGCAAGACGTCGATCGGCGAGTCGATCGCCGGTGCGACGGGTCGCGAGTTCGTGCGGATGTCGCTCGGCGGCGTCCGTGACGAGGCGGAGATCCGCGGGCACCGGCGGACCTACATCGGCGCGCTGCCCGGGCGTCTGGTCCGCGCGCTGAGGGACGCCGGGACGATGAACCCGGTGATCCTGCTCGACGAGGTCGACAAGGTCGGCGCCGACTGGCGGGGCGACCCCTCGGCGGCGCTGCTCGAGGTGCTCGACCCGGCGCAGAACCACAGCTTCCGGGACCACTACCTCGACGTCGAGCTCGATCTGAGCCAGGTGATCTTCATCGCCACGGCCAACCAGATCGACACCATTCCCGGCCCGCTGCTCGACCGTATGGAGGTCATCCGCTTCGACGGCTACACGAGCCAGGAGAAGCTCAACATCGCCCGGACGTACCTCTGGCCGCGCCAGCGCGATCGCAACGGCCTGCTCGAGGATGAGACGACGATCTCCGACGGCGTGCTCGGCACGATCATCAGCGAGTACACCCGCGAGGCGGGCGTGCGCAACCTCGAGCGCGAGCTGGGCACGGTGCTCAGGAAGACCGCGACCCGGATCGCCTCGGGCAAGGTCGAGGCGCCGGTGGCCGTCGAGATCGAGACGGTGCGCGACGCCCTGGGCAGGCAGAAGTTCTTCCAGGAGTCGGCCGTTCGGACGGCGATCCCCGGCGTGGCCACCGGACTCGCGGTGACCGGCGCCGGCGGAGACGTCCTCTTCGTCGAGGCGACGCGGATGAAGGGCAAGGGCGGGCTGGTCCTGACCGGGCAGCTGGGCGACGTGATGAAGGAGTCGGCGCGGATCGCCCTCTCCTACGTCCGCGGCCACAGCGACCGGCTCGGGATCGACGAAACCGCGTTCGAGGACCAGGAGTTCCACATCCATGTCCCGGCCGGCGCCATCCCGAAGGACGGACCGAGCGCCGGAGTCACGATGGTCACCGCCCTCGCCTCGCTGCTGAGCGGTCGTCCGGTCCGCCACACGGTGGGGATGACCGGCGAGGTCACCCTCCAGGGGCGGGTCCTGCCGATCGGCGGGCTCAAGCAGAAGGTGCTCGCCGCCCACGCGGCCGGGCTGACCGACGTGATCATGCCCGAGCGTAACCGCGGCGACATCGACGAGATCCCCGAGGACGTGCGCGCCCAGATGCGCTTCCACCCGGTGATGACCGTCGACGAGGTGCTCGACCGGGCCCTCGAGCCGGCGCGGGAGACCGTCACCTCCTAAAGAGCAGGGCCGAACACCCGGGCACGGCGGGGGCGGGTCGCGCACAGCGGACCAGCCCCGAGGAAGGTGGGCGCCCCAGCCCGGCCCCAGCGCGCCACCACC
>JBPCNA010000033.1:0-6689 GCA_051001735.1 Solirubrobacteraceae bacterium | reverse complement strand
GTCGTCGCCGCCGCGCCGCCGCCGCCGGCCGCGCCCGAGCCGCTTCGTCCCGCCGTCGAGCGCCCGGCCGCCGTCGTCGAGGCTCCCCGGATCGCCGCGCCCAAGCGCCCGCGGTCGGCCACCGTCCACCGTCCGTCCGCCCCGCCCGCCGGGGCGATGCTCCCGGTCGTCTCCGGCCCGGGTCAGTCGCTCCGCGCCGTCCTCCCCCAGGCGCTCTCCGCCGTCGGAGAGGAGTCCGGCTGGGACGCGGTGACCATGTGGCATCGCGTCCAGAGCCGCCGGCCGCTCACCTGCCTCGGGATCTGGACGCGTCCGGGAACCGAGCTCGACTGGTTCGAGAGCATCAGCTGGCGCGCGAAGCTCGACCTCGGCGAGCCGCCGGCCGGCGATCTCGACCCCGACGGCCGGCTGACCTGGCTCTCCGATCTCGGCAGCGACGGCGGCAGCGTCCGCGAGCGCACCGCCCGCTCCGCCGACCTCACCACCCGCGTCGTAGCACCGCTGTGCGGCGGCGAGGACATCGTCGGGGCGATCGAGGTCTTCGCCCGCACCGCCCGCCACGCCGACGACGCCGCCGTCGCCCGGCTCACCACCGCAGCCGGCCTCCTCGCGCCGCTCCTCCTGCGCGAGATGCAGGACGCCGAGCAGCGCCGCTGGCGCATCTGAGGCGGCCCCGCAGCTCCCGCCCCGCCCGGTAGCGGTCACGCGGCGCTGCATCGCCCGTCCGACGCGTAGCCGGCGGCCGCCTCGAAGAGCTGCCGGCGCGTCGCGCGTCTCGGTCAGGCGCCGCCGATCGCGGCGTGCCCGCCCACGGTCGGGCCGATCAGCCCGGCCCCGGCCCGCGTCCCCGACAGCCCTCGAAGGAACTCCTCGAGCGGCTCCGGCTTGGCCAGGTAGAAGCCCTGGCCGCAGTTGACGCCCATCCGGCTCAGGAGCCTGACCGTCTGGGCGTCGCCGACGTGCTCGGCCACCGTCTGCTTGCCGAGGCCCCGGGCGATTCCGACCACCGCCTGGATGACGAGGCGGTCGGTCACGCTCGCGCAGCAGTCGCGGACGAACTCGCCGTCGATCTTCAGCACGTCGAAGCGCACGTGCTTGAGGTAGTAGAACGAGCCGAAGCCGGCGCCGAAGTCGTCGAGGGCGAAGCGGCAGCCGAGGCCGGCCAGCTGCTCGCTGAACTCGCGTGCCTTGGCGATGTTGGCGATCGCCGCCGTCTCGGTGATCTCGAAGATGACGCGGCTCGGATCGAGACCCGTCTCCCGCAGCTCGCGCTCGATCAGGGCGAGAATCCCGGGATCGCCGATCGACGCCCCCGACAGGTTGATCTCCACCCGCGGACCCGTGTCCGCGCCGTGGGCGGCGACCGCTCGCAGGGCGCTGGCCACGGTGAGGGAGTCGATCTGCTGGATCATGCCCAGCCGCTCGGCGGTGGCCAAAAAGGCCCCGGGGAGGATCAGCTCGTCGTGGTCGTCGCGCATGCGCAGGAGGACCTCGAACTGCGTGGTGCGCCCGCTGAGCAGGTCGATGATCGGCTGCGCCATCAGGCTGAACCGCTCCTCCTCGATGGCCACACGGATCCGCTCGGCCCAGGTCACCCGGCCCCGCATCCGCGCCTGGGCGAACTCGGCGGCGGAGTAGACCGAGAACTGGTTGCGTCCGGCTTCCTTGGCGTCGTACATGGCGAGGTCGGCGCTGACCAGGACGTCCTCGCCGCTCGCCTCCTCCCCGGCTTCGAACATCGCGACGCCGATGCTCGCGGTGATCGTCCGGTCGCGCATCCGGGGCACGCTGATCCGCTCGTCGCGGAGCGCCTCGAGGAGGTTGGCCGCGACGCCCTGGGCGGTCGCCGCATCGGCCCGCGGCAGCAGCACGGCGAACTCGTCGCCTCCAAGCCGGGCGAGCATGTCGCTCGCGCGCAGGCGCGCCGAGAGGACGTGCGCCACCCGCGCGATCAGCTGGTCGCCGGCGTGGTGGCCGAGCGTGTCGTTGACGTACTTGAAGTGGTCGAGGTCTAACAGGAGGAGCGCCCCGTCGGCCCCGTAGCGGTGCACGAGATCGGCGTGGGCGTCGAGCTGGCTGGCGAAGCTCGCCCGGTTCGGGAGCCCGGTCAGAGGGTCGTGGGTGGCCAGGTACTGGAGGTTCTCCTCGTAGTGGCGGCGGTAGGTGATGTCCTGCACCTGCACCAGACAGCGCACCTTCGCGCCTGCGCGGTCGCTGATCATCGTCGCCTGCACGGCGACCCAGATCGGATCGCCGCAGGCATGGACGAAGCGCGTCTCGGCCTTGTAGTCGTCGGTCGTCCCGTCGAGCAGCTGCCCGAGCGCGTGGCGCCCCTCGGCCAGCTCCTGCGGGTCGAGCAGCGCGTCGAAGCGGGAGCCGACGACCCGGTCGACGGCGTAGCCGCTCAGCGCGCACAGGGCGTCGTTGACACGAATGACCCGCCCCGTCTCGTCGGTCAGCGCCATGCCGATCGGCGATCCGTCGAACGCCCCGCGGAAGAGCTCCTCGGCGGCCGCCAGCTCGGTCAGGTGCCGCTTGCGGTCGGTGATGTCGCGGATGACGCTCGACACGAGCAGCCCCTGGTCAGTCTCGAGCGGGGCGAGGCTGATCTCGATCGGGAACTCGCTCCCGTCCTTGCGCCGTCCGAACAGCTCGCCGCCGGCGCCCATCGGCCGGGCGCTCGCGCTCCGCAGATAGGACTTCATATGCTGGCGGTGTCTCGCCCGGTAGCGCTGGGGCATCAGCTCGCCGAGCGTCTGGCCGATGAGCTCCTCCCGGCGGTAGCCGAACAGCCGCTCGGCCTGGGCGTTCACCAGCGCGATGTGGCCGTGCGCGTTGACGATCACCACCGCGTCGGGCGCCGATTCGAGCAGCCCGCGGAACTTCCGCTCCGACCCCCATACGAGCCGATCGCGCCGGAGCAGGCGCCTGAGGATGCGGTAGTAGAGGCTCCTCAGCCGGTAGACGATCCAGCGGAGGAACTCACCCAGGGTGACCATCAGCGGCGCCCGGTCGAGTCCCGTGGCGGGCGCACGGGCGGGCCGCCTACCAGCGGGCGATGTAGCCGGTATCGAGGGTGGCGCCGACGTCGCCGCGCCAGTCGGGCTCCCGGTCGAACTTCAGCTTCACGTTGCGCTTGCGGAAGAAGCGGAAGACCGGGCCGTAGGTGAAGCGCTGGAAGTTCGCCGCCGCGTTGCCCCAACGGTCGGCATCCATGAAGGGCGTGAACTTGTCGGGAAACCCCGGCATCGTGCAGCCGATGCAGATCCCGCCGACGTTCGGGCAGCCGCCGATCCCGTTCACCCAGCCGCGCAGCGGCACGTTGCACTTCACCATCGGCCCCTTGCAGCCGAGCTTGACCATGCACCGGGGGTCGTTGCCGTAGGTCGTCGCGAAGCTGCCCTGCTCGGTGAAGCCGGCACGGGTGCAGCCCTCGCGCGCCGTCCGGTCGAACAGCCACCGAGGCCGGAGCTGCTCGTCGAGCACCGGCGGCGGCGCCTGGCCCCCGAGATGGAGCACAAGCTCGAGCAGGACGCTGGTCATGTTGTCCGGCTGCGCCGGGCAACCCGGGATGCAGACGACCGGCAGGCCGGTCCGGGTGCGCCACTCCCAGCCGAGGTAGTCGGGCAGCCCCATCGCCCCGGTCGGGTTGTTACGCATCGCCGACACTCCCCCGTAGGTGGCGCACGTCCCGACCGCCACCACGGCGGCCGCCTTCGGCACCAGGCGATCGATCCACTCGTTCACGGTGATCGGCTGCCCGTCGAACGGGTTCACCCCGAAGCCGGTCCAGTGGCCCTCGCCGTTGACGTTCTCGTTGCCGATCGCGCCCTCGAGCACGAGGATGAAAGGGTCGAGCGCGCCGTCCTCGGCGTCATACCAGGCGCGCATGTACTCCTCGCCGACCTCGAAAGCCAGCATCTGGTTGTGGAGGACGATGTGCGGCATGTCCGGGATGATCCCGTCAAGCAGATCCTCGATGCTCGGGTTGGTGGCTGCCGTCATCGCCACGCTCTCCCCGTCGCATCCGAGCCCGGCCGTCAGCCAGAGGACGTGAACCGTGAGCCGCTCGGGCCGCGCCCCCGCGGTGGGCTCGGCGATCGCTATGCCGGGCAGGGGAAGATCGGCCATTGCTTCCCCATCGGCACGTCACCCGGCGGGGCCGAGCCGTACATTCGTCGAGAGGCACTCAGGCGGGCGCCCGAGGCGCCGACGGGGCGCTACCAGTAGCGCCGGCGCGGCGGGAGGCCGCGACGGTCGAGCGCTCCGCGGCCGATGTACCCGGAGCGCGAACGCTTACCCGCGTAGACCAGCCCGGCGGCACAGACCACCGACAGGATGAAGCCTGCCCCCTGCGTGCCGTGGAAGGCGCGGACGAGGAGGCCGGCTATGAACGAGCCGGCGACGCCGATCAGGATGGTCATGCCGATTCCCATCGGGTCCGGTCCGGGCACGAAGAGGCGGGCGAGCGCTCCGACGATGAGACCGACGATCAGAAGCCCGACGAGATAGGAAAGCATGCAGGGAGGATACCCCGGATTCGGACCAACTAATCCCGGGGAGGCCATCCACGATCCCGAGCAGATGTAGCAGCTCGCGTCCGCGGAGTTCACCGATGACGAGTTCGCCCACCAGGGATTCATCGTCAGCGCCGACGTCGATCATCACGTCGAACGCCTCCGACAGATCGCCGAGATCGCCGCCACGGTGATCTGCACCCAGCCGATCGGGAACGCCGATCCGATGGGGACGATTCGCATCTACGGCGAGCGGATTCTCCCGGCGCTGCGCTGACACGAGCGCCCCTCCGACCTGAGCGCCGTTACTCGGGGCGGCGATCGGTCGATCGGGACAGACGAAGCGCCCGCACCGTCCGGACTCCGGACAGGGCGGGCGCTCATCCTGCGCTCGATGCTCCTAGGCGGGCGGACCGCCCGTGGCGGCGTCCGGATCCTCGGCGCCGGCCCCGGCACCGGTGTCGGCACCCGCGGCATCGGAGTGATCAGTCGGAGCGGGCGTCGCGCCGCCCGAGGGGTTCTCGTCCTCGTGACCGCCCTTCTGGTAGGACCCGGCGTCGCCGGTGCCCTGATCCCCGGTGATGCCGCGCGAGCCCTCTTCGGCCTGCTCCTCGCGGCCGTCGCCGTAGGCGTGGAGCGGCGTCTCGGTCTCTGAGTCTGCGGCCTGGTTTCCCTCTTGATCGGGCAAGTTGCCTCCCTCGGTCGGTTCGGTTTGATGCTGAGCCTCTCGCTACCCGATGGTCCTGCCCGATAACCCCGGCATGCGCCGCTGGCGACCGGCCGAACCGGGGATACATCCGCACCTCGCCGGCCCCGCCTGCTCCGCCCGGCCACCGGGCGAAGCAGGCGGGACGCCGCAAGCGACCCGACCGACTCGGGTGGCGTCAGGCCGGTGGGGCTCCGCGCGGCGGGCGCGAGGCTTCGGCGCGGCCGGGGGCGTCCGGGTCGATGTGCTCCTCGCTGTCGCTGCGACCGCCGTCACCGGCCGACCCATCGGGATCGGCGGCGCCGGCTCCGGAGCCGGTGTCGGCACCGGCGGCGTCCTGGTCACCGGTCGCCTCCGGCGTGCCGCCAAAGTTGGTGCTGCCCTCGTGGCCGCCCTCCTGGTAGGACGCCTCGTCGCCCGAGCCCTGGTCGCCGGTCACACCGCGCGATCCGGGATCGGCGTCCTCTTCACGACCGTCACCGTAGGCATGGAGACTGGTCTCCGGCACGTCGGCTTCCTGGGTTCCCTCTTCGTCTGGCACGTGTCTCTCCTTGTTCGCTGGCCATTGGTGCTACCCAAGTCGCTACCCCCGGCCCAGCCGGGCAAAACCGGCGGTGTCAGTCGGGGTCGGCCGGGGCGAAGCTCCGGAAGGCGTCGGTGAGTGCCTGATCCGCTCCGGTGGGCTCGTCCCCACGGCCGCCGTCCTCCCCAGTCTCCTTCGCTTCGACGAGGTCGACGTTCGTCTGCTGGACGGCGCTCTCCAGGAGGTGGCGCACCTCGTCGACCGAGTCCTCGTCCACCCCACTCACCCTGATCCGGCGCCGGCCCACCTTGATCGCCGGCCACCGCTTGGAACCGAGGCGTGTGACCACGCCCTCCATGTGCTCCGACCAGCCACGCGACTGCTCACCGGTCAGCTCGACCGTGAGCTTGCCGTTCTTGACCGCCGCCGTCGACCAGTCGATCTCCCGGGGCTCGTCCATCGGCGTCAGCTCCTCTTCGCGGAAATCGCCCGGCCGAGCTGTGACTTGTTCATCTTCGAGCGCCCGTCGATCCCGAGCCGGCGCGCCTCGTTGTAGAGCTGATCGCGGGTCGGCCCCTTCGCCCGGCGCGTCCCCGACCGCAGGCCGCCGCGCCGGCCGGAGGAGATGTCCTCGGTCGAGCTGCGCGACGCCGTCCGCGCCTCGCCGGATCGAGCCCGCTCCTTGTTGACGGTCCGGGCGGCGATCTCCTCGGCCTCGTCCTCCGGGCGCCCGCGGTCGAGCTGGCTCTCCTTGATGTGCTCGTACTGACGGGCGCGCTTGGTGCCCTTCTTGACCCCGCTCGGCGGCATGACGACTCCTCTCCTCGCTCAACTGGACCGCGGCTGGTCCACCGGCGGGATACCCCGGCCCCGGCGCGGCAAACCGGCGGCGCTCAGCCGGCGCGGGCGGCGGCGCTCAGCCGGCGCGGGCGGCGGCGCTCAG
>JBPCNA010000032.1:0-8484 GCA_051001735.1 Solirubrobacteraceae bacterium | reverse complement strand
CTCCCCGGCGCCGCCGTCGCCGGCGCCGGCGCCGGCGCCGGCGGCCGGCGTGCGCCGGACGCGGCTCGGTTGCTCGGGCACGAGTTCATGGTCTTGTTTCATCAGGCGAGACCGGCCGTGCCATGCTCAACCGATGAGGCGTAGATCTCGCTGGGCCAGCGCGCTGCTCGCCGTGGCTGCGGTCGCCGGGTGCGGCGGGTCAGCCGCGAAGCCCGCACCCGGCGCGGTCGCCCCGACCGTGGCCGTCCAGGCGAGCCGGCCGGCGGCGGGGCACCCGGTGGCGTCGGTCAAACCGGCGCTGCCCCTCCCGGCGCCGTCGGTCACCCTCCGCACGGCGCCCGGCTACGGCCAGCTCCTGGTGGACGCCAAGGGGAGGACGCTCTACCTGTTCACCGCCGACCGAGGCCATAGGAGCGCGTGCGCCGGCGCGTGCGCCACCGCCTGGCCACCACTGCTCGTCAGCCATGCACCGCGGGGCGGGCGCGGGATCCGAGCCGGCCGGCTGAGCCTCATTCGCCGGGCGGGCGGGCAGACGCAGCTCGCCTACTACGGCCAACCGCTCTACTACTACATCGGCGACAGACAGCCGGGACAGATCAACTGCCAGGACGCGGAGGAGTTCGGGGGACACTGGTGGCTGGTCAAGCCGAACGGCCGGCAGAACCGCTCCACCCCGTGACACCGCCCGGCGCCTTCGAGAACGAGGTGATCGCGGCAGCGCAGCCGCTGGGCCCGAAGCGCTCGGTCAGAATCCGGTCGGCGGTGTAGCCGAGGGCGATCAGGTCCCGGGCGGCCGCCTCGACGAAGCCGTGGGAGCCGCAGACGAAGGCCGGCCCGGCGTCGAAGATGAGGGGCGCAGAAGCTCCGGGTTGAGGCGCCCGGTCGCGCCGGACCAATCGTCGGGCGGAGTTCGCGGTAGGTGACGGTCGTCTCGGCGCCGAGCTCGACGGCGCTGATCAGGTCAGCGCGCTCGTGGTAGCCGTTGACCTCCCAGAAGCCCTGCTCCTGATGGTCGAGCAGGCAGCCCCGCGATCCACTTGGCCGACTTCCAGAAGTAGAGGTGGGGGACGAGGAGCCGGGCCGGACCGCCGTGGTCGCGCGGAAGCGGCCGGCCCTCGTGCTCCCCTACGGGAAAGCCGTCCTCGTGATGTTGACCGTGTGGGAGCCGGACCTCCAGCCCGGCCGGCGTCTGGCGGCGGCGCTCGAAGCCCTGGTTTTAAGAATTCGGGCGTGGCTCGAGCGTAGAGGAGGCGCGATTGCGCTGGTGGTCGAGCTCGTGGCACCGATCGGGGTGAGTTGACGGAACGCCGTGATCACGTGATCCTTCGATGGCGATGGAGACCCGGCTGCGCGACGGTTACGCCGATCTCGAGGAGGTGCGGCTCCACTACGTCGAGGCCGGCGAGGGCCCGCTCGTCGTGCTCCTCCACGGGTTCCCCGACTTCTGGCTCACCTGGCGGTTCCAGCTGACGGCGCTCGCAGCGGCGGGCTTCCGCGTCGTCGCGCCGGACATGCGCGGCTACAACCTCTCCTCACGTCCGCCGGGCATCCCGGCCTACCGCATGGATCGGCTCACCGCCGACGTCCGCGCCCTCATCCGCGAGCGCGGCGCGGGGTCCGCCCTGGTCGCCGGCCACGACTGGGGCGGGTCGGTGGCGTGGGCGACGGCGATTCACCACCCGGAGGTCGTCGAGCGGCTGGCGATCCTGAACGTGCCCCATCCGCGACGGCTCCTCCGGGCGCTGCGGACCCCTTCTCAGATGGCAAAGTCCTGGTACATGTTCGTCTTCCAGCTGCCCTGGCTGCCGGAGCGTCTCGTGCGAACCCGGACGTGGTGGCTCCTTCGGTACGCGCTCGAGCGTGACGTCCGCCCCGACACGTTCAGTGAGCGGGAGATCGAGCTCTATGTGGAGGCGTGGTCCCAGGCGGGCGCGGCGAACGCCATGATCAACTACTACCGCGCCGCCTTCCGCCAGTCACCGCGAGGCCCGCGGACGCGACTGCGCCCGGTCGAGGCGCCCACGCTCGTGATCTGGGGGGATTGCGATCGCTACCTCGGCGCCGGGCTCGCCGAGCCCGACCCGGCTGACGTGCCGAACCTCGATCGCGTGGTGCGCCTGCCCGGCGCCTCCCATTGGGTGCACCGCGACGAGCCCGAGCAGGTGGCGCAACTGCTCGTCGAGTTCTTTGCCAGCGGACCGCGACCTGCCTGACGCTCCGATGGGCGAGCTGGGCTACTCCTGGATGTAGAGAGCGACAATCGCGTCTCGGCGCAGCCGGGCTCGCTCGTCCGCGCCGAGGGCGCGCCCATCGCGTGAACGAAGCCCGCGCTCCCTGGAGTAGCTCGACATCCAGGGCCTCCACGGGCCAGAAAGGGCCCGCGATCGCACTCAGCGCGATCGCAACGGGTCCGTCGGCGCGGGTTCGGTGGCCGGGTGGTGGCCCCTCCCCCGCTTGATGATCTTGGCTTCCCGCTCCAGGCGAGGCAGGACGCGGTAGAGATAATTGGTGCTGATTCCCATAGCTCGCGCGAGGTCGGACGCCGTCACGCCGGGCTGCGCGGCAATCCTCGCCAGAGCTTGCTGCGCGCGGTTGCCGCCGCCGAGCGGCCTGCCGCGCTTGGCCGCAGGCTTCGCTGACCGCTCGCCTGACCCGCCGGGCGTCGCGGTGCGCGCAGTCGCCCGCCGCCCTCCCGCCGACCGCCGGACAGCCTGTGTCGAATCCGGTTCGAAGGCGGCAATCAGGCTCGCGAGTTGCTTGGCCTCGACGCGAAGCCGCTCGAGCAGTCGCTGGACCTCCGCGAGCCGCGCCCTGATCGTTTCCTCAATCGTCGTCATATCGGCCACGGGCTGGTCTCCTGGGGCATCGTCGAGGTGAGCGGGCTTCAACCTTACAACGTAAGCTTGGCCAACGCGACCTTCCGCCCCGATCAGTGCGCCGCCCGGGCGAGAGGCGCCGGCTGAGCAGGCGCCGGTGACGTTAGGCGCGCAATTCGCGCCGTCGTACGGCGGCTCTATGTCAGGCCCTCTAGCCATGGTGCCACCGCGTTGATCCACTCGGTCGGCCGCGTGACGTGGGCGTGGTGTCCACCTCGTTCCATGATGTGGACCGTCCATAGCCGCCGTCGTACGGCAGCGGCGAGCGCAAAATCGAGCGGAACGTGGTGGTCGTCGCGAGCATGCACGACCAAGACGGGTGAACCTACGTCCGCTGCGACCGCGTCGAATTCCCTGCGCCGAACCGCCAGCCCCAGAAGCGACGCGAGGGCCGCGGTGGTACCCGCCCGTGAATCGCCGGCCGCGCCCGGTCGCCCAAGGGAGCGAACGTAAGCCACCCGGTGGGCAATGTAATCGAGAGCGCTCGCCCGGACGGTCCGCGCGTTACGCGCCGGCGGAAAGAAGCAACCGGTGAGGACCAGCGCCCGCAACGGCCGCGTCGCGTGAGCGGCCAAGCGTAGGGCGGTGACTGCGCCCAGCGAATGCCCGATGATGATCGCCCCGGCGTCGACATTCGCACCGGCCCGTCGCGTGGCCGCCGACGGGTGCCGCGGCACCGTGGGAGTCCGAACGTCCCCAAACGCTCCGAGCTCGGCCACGACGCCGTCCCAGTCGGAAGGAGACCGGCCAAGCCCGTGCAGGCAGACGACGCTCCTGGCGGGCAATGTCCGATCCGAGCTCACCCGCGACTGAGCCTGCGCGGCGCCGCCCCCAGGCACTACCGGTCGCCGACCGGACACGTTCTGATCTGGCCGCAACCCGTCAACGCTCGATATACGACGTCGCCCCCTCGCGAAGGGTTTCGCGGTAGGAAATCGGCCGGTCTCATGCCCCGCCCCCGGCACCCCCGCGAGATCCGCGGCGTTCCAATCCGGCACACCTCCCCCGAGCGGAAGAGGTCCTTCTTGCTCGGGAAGGGCGGGAGCTCAGGGGCATCCGCGGGCGACGAGCCGCCAGGACCGGTTCTCGCTGATCGGACGAGAGGCGGTGAAGCGCCGGAGGACATCGACCCGAGCGGACGTGACGCCGAAGTACGCGCCGGCGGGCCTAGTGACCGGTACGAGGATCAGACCCAGGGCGGGCGGCTTGGAGGCCGTGCGGAGGATGGTCTGCGGAGGGAGGCCGAAGTCGTAGGCGACCAGCGACGTGAGCGTGAAGACGGGAACGTAGAACGTCGGGCAGCGCCCGACCGCGGCGCGAACCTCGGGCCGCCGGGCGAGCGCGAGCAGATCGGCCTCGGCGTGGACGGCGACGCGCTGGTCGGCGCGGACGTGGACGACGCCCGACAGGTGCTGGGCGGCGGCGTAGGCGACGACCAGCACCGCCAGACCGGTCCAGGCCAGCTTCAGTGGGCGATGGTGGCCGCCGAGCCGGCCGAGCACGTGATCGCGGGCGCCGACGACGGCGTACGCGAAGAAGAGGCAGGTCATCGCGGCGACGATCAGGAGGAACCGCTCGATCAGGGGCACGTTGGCGACGCCGAGCGCGGCGAACTCGGCGAGGGCGAGCCCGAGAAGGGCGAGCGCCGGGGCGGTCGCCCGGCGGGCAAGGACGAGTGCGGTGAGGGCGCCGGCGGCGCCGACGACGAGGACGGGGAGCCCGACGAGAGCACGGAGGCCGCGCCCGGCGGCCCGCGGGACCTGGCCGATGCCGTGGGCGAAGATGCCGGTGTGTGAGGCGGCCTGTGTTTGGGTCAGCGAATAGGCCGGGTCGCCGACGACAACCAGGTCGCAGAGGGCCCAGATGACGGGCGCGGCGGCCACGAGCACGGCCGCCTCGACGAGCTGCCGCCGGGGCAGGACGGTAAGGGCGAGGTAGAGCCAGTAGGCACCGGCGAGGCCCCAGGCCTCGGGCCGCATCAGCCCGGCGAGCCCGAGCAGCACGAGCGGACCGCGGCTCCGTCCGGGCCGGGCGGCGGCGATCGCGGCGGCGGCGAGCACGAGCGCGAGCGCCGGGAGGTCGGAGAGACCGGAGCCGCCCACGGCGTCGGTGAGGAACGGCCGCGTGAGGAGGAGCGCGGCGACGGCCAAGGCGCCGGCGGCGGTCGCCTGCCGGGCGCCGGCACCGGCGCGCACGAGGCAGGTCCGGGTGAGGAGGAAGAGGGCGGTGCCGGCGACTCCGAGGCTGATGAACATGATCGCCTGGACGACGCACCAGCCGGCAGACGTCCCGAAGGCGGCGGCCACGGTGGCCAGCAGGGTCCCGAGGGGGTGCGGCGTCGACGCGCCCGGGGTCCGGTAGTCGGGGAGGTGGCCGTCGAGGATCTCGCGACCCCAGAGGAGGGCGTAGCCGACGTCGTAGTAGTTGAGCGGGAGGGGGCCGGCGACGAGCCGGGTGGCGATGGCGATCCCGAGACTCGAGAGCGTCCAGCGCCGCCAGGCGCCGGACGCGCCGGTCAGCGCTCGAGCCGGCACCGGAGCAGCGTGCGGGCGACGCGGAGCCCGTCGACCCAGGTCAGCTTCTTGCCGGCGTCGGTGGGGCGGGCCTGGTAGCTGACCGGGGCCTCGTAGATCCGCTCGCCGCGCTGGAGGAGTCGGGCGACGATCTCGGCCTCGATCGCGAAGCCGGGCTCGCGAAGGGGGAGGGCGCGGAAGAGGTCGGTCCGCATCACCTTGTGGCAGGTCATGAGGTCGCGGATGTACACGTTGAAAAGGATGTTGGCGAGGAGGGTGACGCCCTTGTTGCCGAGGACGTAGACGAACGAGTGGCTGGTGAAGCCGTCGAACGCGCGGACGCCGAGGACGACGTTCGCGCGTCCGGCCAGGAGCGGCGTGAGGAGTTGGGCAAGATCGGCCGGGTCGTACTCGAGGTCGGCGTCGAGGATGGCCGAGAACTCGCCGCGGGCGGCGGCGAGGCCGGTGCGGACAGCGGCGCCCTTGCCGCGGTTCTGGGGATGGCGGAGGGAGACCACTTGGTCGGGGAGGTCGGTGCGGTCGAGGATCTCGCTGGTCCCGTCGGTCGAGCCGTCGTCGACGATGATCAGCTCGAAGGAGCTGGGGAGCTCGGCGGCGAGGGTCACCTCGATGGCGTGCTCGATGGTCGTGGCTTCGTTGAACACCGGCATGAGGATCGACAGCGCTGGTGTGCTGGCCACGGACGGCCAGCCTACTCGTGCATTCGTCCAGGTGGCCGCCCGGTCGGGCGAGGATCGGCAGGAGGCGGTCCGATGAACGGGCCATGCCCGGCGTGCCGCCCGACCTCGCCGGCCGAGACCAACTTGCGCGCGCCGGCGGCGGACGCCAACCGACAAGGAGTCGAGAACGATGAACCAGAGCAAGCGACTGACGCTGGCCGTGCTGGCCACGGGCGGCGTGATCGCATTTGCCGGACCGACCGCCGCGATGGCGTCGCCGACGGCGCACAAGTCGGACCTCCTCGGCGGCCTGACCGGCGCGGCGCAGGGCGCGACCGGCGGCGGCTCGACCACCCCGGTGACCAGCCTCCTTCCGGCCGTGACCGGCCTGCTCGGCGCGACGAGCCAGGGCGGGCGCCGACTCGACTGTGAACTCGCTCCTCGGGGGGACGGCGACGCCGCCGGCCCCGACCCCGGCATCGCTCGTCGGCAGCGTCGGCGGGGCCGTCTCGTCCCTGCAACAGGGCAACACCTCGGGCGTGACCAACGCGCTGGCCGGGACCCTGAGTTCGCTGGTGGGCTCGGCGGCGAACATCCCGAACCCGGACGCGGTCACGGCGGATGTCCAGGGGGCGGTCACGTCGCTGCTTGGCGGCAATCAGCAGGCGGCGGTCGGCCAACTCAGCGATCTGGTGACCCAGTTGGTCGGCGTGACGGGCGGCATCGTTCCCCCAGGCGTCACGGCGGGCGTCGAGGCGGCGGTTAGCGCGCTCCTTCGCGGTGACGCGGCGGGCGCCCTCAACGGCCTGGGCCAGGCGGTCGGGGCGGCGGTGGCCGCGGCCCCGGCCGCAGGGAGCGCCGGCGACGGCAGCGTCGCGAGCTTCGATCTGCCGGATGGGACCGGGGCGATCGGCAGCGCCGTCGGCCCCGTCCTCGGCGGGACCGGCTCGTTGGCGCCGGGACGGCTCTTCTTCGTGGTCAACGGCAGCCACCCGACGAGCGCGGGCGGGGCTCGGCTCGTCGTCCGGGGCGCCCGGCTCGTCCAGCACGGGAGCCGGGTCCGCGTGAAGGTGAGCTGCGTCGGCCAGGCGTCCCAGACGTGCACCGGCGTGGTCAAGATCAACAAGCTGACCAAGACGATCGCCCGCTCGGCCAACCTGAAGATGACCGGCGGCCAGACGAAGAAGATCATCCTCAAGGTCGCCGGCCATCACACCAAGGTCAAGAAGGCCAGGAAGCACTGAGCTTGGGGGAGACCTGGCCGGAGCTGCGTGGGGCTCCGGCCAGGTAGGTAGACGGCCCCCGGCAAGCCACGACCGGACCGCCGAGGCCGGTCCAGCACGGGCCGCGAGCCGGGTCCGGGCCGGGACCCTATGCCCGGCGCGACCCGCCGGGCGTTGCTAGATTCATGGACGTTGCGCTTGGTGGGCGTAGCTCAGTTGGTAGAGCTCCGGGTTGTGGTCCCGGCGGTCGCGGGTTCGAGTCCCGTCGCTCACCCTCAACCAAGTCCTGCAAAACCGGCCCCTTTCAAGAGCCGATGTCGCGGTACTTCAGCTCTGGCGACCGGCCGCGGGGGCGCGACGCCTTCCGCGACGTCGACCACGGGTGGGCACGAGCGGCGCACTGCTGATCGACAGGGTCGTCGCGTACCTCGACTACCGTCAGGAGCAGAGCTACACCGTCGGCGACCACGAGATCTTCATCGGCGAGTGCCCGACCTGCACCTCGAGCACGGCGCCGAGCCTTCTGTTCCACGGCGGCCAGTACCGCTTCCTGCGCGAAGCCGGGCCTTAGCTTGGGACTCATTCGTGCGCCCTTAGCGTGGATCAGGCTCACCCGCACGTTCGCCGTTCGTCCGGACGTCCCAGAAGCCGGTGAGGGGACTTTCCGCAACAGGTTGCGTCGCGGACCCCCCGAGGGTAGGGTGCGCCATTCGACCAGCGAAGGAGATTACGAGAGGCGCAGTCGCGAAAGGATCCGCACGCTCGTGTGCACAGCGGTGCGCACCGCTCCGGCGCCCGCGTTCGGTGCCGGGTGGGTGTACAACAATCCCGGTGTGGGCTCGGCGTGCTCGCGCTCGCCTACGGGGCGAACGGAACAGTAAGCACACCAGAGGAGGACAGCTTGAGTGACGACAGGAAGCCGGCCGACAGCTACGACGTCGCGATCCTCGGCGGCGGCCTCGCCGGGCTGACCCTCGGGCTGCAGCTCAAGCAGGCGCGCCCCGAGACCAGCGTCTTCATCGCCGAGAAGCGCCCGGGCCCCGCGCCCGAGGCTGCCTTCAAGGTCGGGGAGTCGACCCAGGAGATCTCCTGCAACTACTTCGGTGAAGTGCTCGGCCTGAAGGACCACCTGGAGCGCGAGCAGAACCGTAAGTGCGGTCTGCGGTTCTGGTTCCCCGCGGGTGACAACAGC
>JBPCNA010000031.1:0-3595 GCA_051001735.1 Solirubrobacteraceae bacterium | reverse complement strand
CACCGCTTCTAAAGTCAGGCGCTACCCGGCGCAGCTCTTTCCCGGCGCCCGGCGAAGCAGGTCGGCGGGCGCCGCCGCGGGACGCACGGGCGGTGCGATGCCCTCGCCGTCCGGATGTCAACCCTGCCCCGGTGGCGGGGAGCGAGTTCCCGCTCCGCGACGGGCGCGGTCGACCCGGCCGCCGGCGGAGTCGCTTGACATTCGCGCCCAGTAGGTGTAGATACACGCTATGCCGCGGATGAGCGCAGAGGACCTCGAGACCTGTGCGGCCGTGCGCACGCTGTGTGCGTGCAACCAGCTGCGGCGGACGGCGCGGGCGATGACCCAGCACTACGAGCGGGCGCTCGCGCCGAGCGGGCTCAAGGCCACCCAGCTGCCGATCCTCGTCGCCCTCGGCGAGGGCCGTCCGGTGCCGATCACGCCGCTCGCCGGAGGCCTCGCCCTCGACCGCACGACCCTGACCCGCAACCTTCGCGTGCTCGAGCAGCGCGGCCTCGTGACGATGGCGACCGACGCCGGGGACGCCCGCGTGCACCTCGTCACCTTGACCGACGACGGCGCCCGCGTCCTCGGGGACGCCCTGACCATCTGGCGCGAGCTCCAGCGCGAGGTCGAGGAGGCGTTCGCCGGGCCGCGGCTGGAGGCGCTGTTCGCCGAGCTCTCGACGCTGGCCGCCACCCTCTCCCGCTGATTTTTTTGCCCGTATACGTGTAGCTACACCTACCAGACAGGAGCCCATGATGGTCTCGACCCCGCTCACCGCCGCCGTCGTCGTCGCCGACATCGGTCTGGCCGGTCTCCTCCTCGGCCTGATCGCAACCGCCGCTCGAGCCGAGCGACGCGAGCGCCGGACCTCGCCCGGGCCGGGCTACTGGCTCGCGGCGAACGCGCTCGCCGGCTGGGCCGCCCTGGTCTTCGTGCTCGCCCGCGGGGGTGCCTTCGAGAGCAGCCCGGGCACCCGCCTCCCGGCCATCGTCCTGGGCATCGTCCCGCCGATCGTCGTCGGGGTCCGACTGCTCGCCGTCCCTGCCTTCCGGGAGCGCCTGGCGCGGATACCGCTCCACTGGCTGGTCGGGGTGCAGTTCTTCCGAGTCGTCGGCGGGCTCTTCGTGATCGCCCTGCTCGAAGGCGCGATGCCGGCCGAGTTCGCCCTGCCGGCCGGGGGTCGGCGACGTGCTCGTCGGCCTCGCCGCGCCGGCGGTGGCCTTCCGCCTGGCCAAGCACGGCACCCCCGGGGCCCGCTCGTCGGCGATCGTCTGGTGCGTCCTCGGTCTCGCCGACCTGGCGATCGCCGTGACCTGCGGCTTCCTGACCGCACCGAGCGCGTTCGAGCAGCTCGCCCTCGATGCTCCGGACGCGGCCATCACCAGCTACCCCTTCGTGCTCATCCCGACGTTCGCCGTGCCGGTGGCGATCGCGCTTCACGTGTACGTGCTGGCCCGGCTCGACGTCCGCGGCCGCTGGGCGGCCGTCCGCGCCTAGATGGTTGATTCCGACTCTACGTGCAGATCGATGATTTCCTGCCTGCCCGCACGGGCCCTGGGCATCCGCCGCTGCTCTCTGACGGGGAGGCGATCACGCTCGCAGTCTGCCAGATGCTGCTGGGGCTGCCCAACGACCGCCAGTTCCCCGCGCTCGCCGGCTACCGCCTCGGGCATCTGTTTCCCTACCTGCCCCAGCAATCGGGCTACAACAAGCGCGTCCGGCGCCTTGCTCCCCAGATCGCCGCGTGCATCGGTCATCTCGCGGCCGTCTCGCCATCGTTCGGCGCGAACCTCCGGTTGCTGGACACCACACCGGTGCCGTGCGGACAGTCCAGGGAGACGACCCGCCGCTCGGAGCTGGCTGGGAGCGCCGGTTACGGGTTCGCCAGCCACAGCCGCCATTTCCGGGGGCTTCAGGCTGTATCTCCTCTGTGCGCCCCTGACGGCATGCCGATCCGCTTCGAGTTGTTCCCCGCCAACCTCGGCGAACGCGACGGCGCACGCCAGATGCTCGAAGGGCTCGACCTCGACGGCTACACCGTCCTCGCCGACAAAGGCTTCGCCGGCGAAGAGTTCGAGCAGTTCATGGCCGGCCTCGACGCCAACTTCATGCGCCCCGACCGCCGCAACGAGCCACCCCGCGCTTCGGGTCGCTCGGCAAGGTCCGCCAATGGGTCGAATCGGTGTTCTGGACCTGCAAAGGCCCGCTCACCCTCGAACGCCACGGCGGCCGCACCCACACCGGCCTGGCCGTCCGCGTCGGACTCAGACTGCTCGCCCTCGCCGCCGCGCTCTGGCACAACCAGCTCATCGGCCAGCCCGGACGCCACCTCGCGCCCTACAGCCGCTGACCAAACGGAATCAACCAATCTAGTGCAGCTAACCCCAGGCGGCGAGCAGGGCCAGCGAGCCGTACTGGTACTGGTCGCCGAGCGGGAGATCGGCGCCGTCCGAGCCCACCGTTGGCGGGCGGCGCTCGGCCGGCCCGCGGAGCACGGGTCGCCGGTCGGCCTCGTCGTCTGCCTGCATGTCGGTGGTGTCGGTCATCTCGCCCTTCCCGGTGGAGGTTCTCGAGTCACCAGCGTTACGACGGTGGAGCGGGGGCGCAAGCCCACGGCGGTCGGCGTTTCCAGGGCGTAATTGCTTACGCGTATGCTGAGCCACGTGGTTCGGGAGGCGGCGTGACACGGGTCGAAACCGCCGTCATCCTGGCGATAGACGTCGTCGGCCGACCGGAGGCCGACGCCGAGCAGGCCCGGCGGGAGGACGAATCGGTCGTCGGCGACGACATCGAGGACGCCGGCGGTCGCGTCTTCAAGAACACCGACGACGGACTCCTGGCTGCCTGCCCGAGCGTCACCGCCGCGCTCGGGGCCGCCGTCGCGATCCAGCAGCACTGCCGCCGGCGCCGCCGCGGCGCGCGCGTCGGAATCAGTATCGGCGACGCCACCGCCGAGGATGGCGACTACTTCGGCGTCCCCCCGATCGAGGCCACCCGGCTCTGCGCCGCCGCTCGGGTCGGCGAGATCCTGATCGTCGACCGCGCGCTGGCGATGCTCGGCGACGACGCCGGACATCGCTTCGAGTCGGCCGGGGCGCTCGACCTCAAGGGGCGCCCGCAGCCGGTGCCGGCCTCGAGAGTCGGTTGGGATCCGCTCCCTCCCGCCCCGCTGCCCGCACGCCTGCGCCGGGGCTCGCCGGCCGCCTACGTCGGCCGCGCCGCCGAGCAGCGGGCGCTCGGCGCGTTGTGGGACCGCGCCGTCGACGGGATGCGCCAGGTCGTGCTGATCTCCGGCGAGCCCGGGATCGGTAAGACCGCCCTCGTGAGCGAGGCGGCGCGGGCTGCCCTCGCCGCCGATGCCGTCGTCCTCTACGGACACTGCGACGAGGACCACGGGGTCCCCTACCTTCCCTGGCTGGGCATCCTCCGCGACTACGTCGACGTCGGCCCGTGAGGTCGGGTCGCCGGGAGCATCGCAGCTCCTGGCTCCCACAGGTCCCGGCGTGACAGTCTCCCGTCACCGGGCTCTTCTCATCGGCCGTTAGTACGAGCGGACCCACCGCCATTGGGCGAACAGGCCGGGCTGTCTTGCGATCAGTCCGGTCCACCA
>JBPCNA010000030.1:0-4800 GCA_051001735.1 Solirubrobacteraceae bacterium | reverse complement strand
GGCCAGTGGCACCTCGACCTCGCGCGCGTCCTCACCGCCTCCGGCAGGGGCGCCAGCGGCCGCGCTCATGTGAGCCGGCTCCGGTGAGCCCGGCTCCCGCGGGGTCGAGCGCGCACCCGGGCTCGGCGCCCGCTCGCTGCCCTGGGAGGCGTCCAGCGGCGGGGAATACGGGTCGCCGCGGTCCTCGCCTGGGTCCATGCGCGGATCGAACACCGCGGCGAACACGCGGTCGAACACCGGCACCTGGGCCGGCGAGGAGACGAACACGGCCCGGGCGGTCCAGTACAGCTCAGTGCGCGTCGCCGGCGCCACGAGCGTGAGCGCCCGCGCGAAATGCGCCGATCGCGCCGCTGTCACAGGCACCCCGGCGCCTCGCAGCCGGCGGCCCAGCGCCGTCGCCAGGGCGGGGAGGTCGAGCGTCTCAGGCACCGCGATCCTCCACGAGCGCGTCCAGGCCCTCGCCGCGGACCAGATCCTGGTCCTCGCCGTATTTCAGCACGGAGCCGAGGGTGAGGTCGACGGCAGCCACGTCGAGGCGCTCGACACCGAGCAGCTCGAGCGCCGCCACCCGGTCGATCGCCTCGGCGACGCCGGGGCGCTTCTGCACGTCGCTGGCGCGCAGACGGGCCACCGCCTCGGCCACCTGCACCGTGAGCGTCTCCGATGCGCCTTGCACGCGCCGGCGCACGATCTCGACCTCGCGCTGCGGGCTGGGGTAGTCGATCCAGTGATACAGGCACCGCCGCTTGACCGCGTCGTGGAGGTCGCGCGTCCGGTTGGAGGTGAGGATGATCACCGGCGGATGCGAGGCCTTGATCGTGCCGAGCTCGGGGATGGTCACCGTCGCCTCGGCGAGGAGCTCGAGCAGGAACGCCTCGAAGTCGTCGTCGGCCCGGTCGATCTCGTCGATCAGGAGGACGGCCGGCCGCGGACCTGGATGCTCGAGCGCCCGCAGCAGCGGGCGCCGGATCAGGTAGTCGGGGCCGAACAGCTCCTCTTCGCCGAGCTTCTCGCCGCTCGAGTCGGCGATGCGGATGCTGAGCAGCTGCTTGGGGTAGTTCCACTCGTAGAGCGCCTCGGCGGCGTCGATGCCCTCGTAGCACTGGAGGCGGATCAGCGGCGTGTCGAGCACGGCGGCCAGCGCCTTGGCGGCCTCCGTCTTGCCCACCCCAGCCTCACCTTCGAGCAGGAGCGGCTGGGGCAGCCGCAGCGCGCAGTAGATCGACGTCGCGAGCGCCTCGTCGGTCAGGTAGTCGACCTCGGCCAGCCGCCGGGTCAGCGTCTCGACGTCGGGAACGAGCTCGCGGACCTCGTCGGCGGCCTCGTCGGTGGTGGCCAGGCGGCTCATGCCCGCGCCCCGACGAACCCGGCCGCGGCGAGCACCGCCTCGTAGTCCTCGGGGGTGTCGACGTCGAGCGGAACCGGCCCGGTCAGGCGGACGTCGACGACGTCGGCGGCGCGCTCGTCGAGCAGCCTCCAGACGCCCTTGTCGCCGTGGAGGTCGGCGAGCTCGCCGAAGACGCTGCGGGTGAAGGCGATCGGGTGGCCCCGGCCGTCGTCGTAGCGGCAGACGGCGAGCGGCGCGTCACCGCGCCCGTCGAGCAGGGCCCTGACCGTCTCGGGGGTCACGCCGGGCTGGTCGCCGAGCATCAGGACGAGCACCTCGCAGCGAGGATCGACGGCTCCGAGCGCGGCGGCGATCGACGACGAGCAGCCCTTGCCGAAGGCGTAGTTGACGACGACCTCGACTCCGCTCAGATCGACCGTCGTGCGGACGTTCTCGGCGGCGCCGCCGATCGGCACGACGATCTGGTCGAAGCCGCAGGCGCGCGCCGTGCTCACCGTGTGGTCGAGCAGCGTCGCATCCCCGTAGGGCAGCAGCTGCTTCGGGCGCCCCAGCCGCGACGATCCCCCGGCCCCGAGCACTAGCCCGGTGACGAAGCCATCAGTTTGCTGCTGCGGCATGCAGGTGCTCCTTCTCGAATTTGGTCTTGCAGCCCGTGCAGCAGAAGTAGACCATTTCGCCGTCGTGCTCGACGCGCGGGGTATCCGCGTCGACGAGGACGCTCATCCCGCAGACCGGATCGACGGCGACCATCGGAGCCCCCGACGGCGGAGCCGGCGCTTCGGCGGCGCCGGCGCCGGTGTGCTCGCTCTCGTACTTCGCCTGGCAGCCGGTGGCGCAGAAGTAGACGGTTTCGCCGTCGTGCTCGGTGCGGGGGGTGTCGGCGTCGATGACCACGTTCATGCCGCAGATCGGGTCGACCGCGGTAGCCGGCGCGGGCGTCTCCCTCGAGACCGGCGGCGGCGAATAGGCCCGCCCGCGGCGGATCTGGATGACCCGGGCCATCAGCGACACCGCGATCTCCGCCGGCGTCAGCGCGCCGATCTCGATCCCGGCCGGGGCCTCGACCTGGGCGAGCAGCTCGTCGGAGACCCCGTCGGCGCGGAGCTCCTCGATCAGGCCGGCGGCCCGCTTGGGACTGGCCACCAGGCCGACGTAGGGCAGCCCGGCCTCGAGACCCTGTCGGACCGTTTCAAGCTCGTTGCGTCCGTGGGCGGCCACGACCATGCCGAGGTCGCCGTCGGCCGCGTTGAGCACGCCCTTCTCGACCACGACGATCTTCAGGCCGAGCTCGGGCGCCAAGCGCTCGATCGCGGCGGCGATCGGCGTGGATCCGACCAGGTGGACGCGGGGCAAGGGCAGGACGGGCTCGAGGAAGACCTCGATCGCCCCGCCGGAGAGACAGGGGTTCTGCACGGTGACCGACCCTTCCTCGCTCGCCAACTCCTCACCCGGTCCCTCGGCGTCGTGGTCGGGACCCTCGGCGTCGGGCAGGATCTTGAGCAGCACGGGCTCGCCCGACTCGAGCACCTTGAGTGAGTAGAGGCGGACGCTCGTCTCGGCGCACACGCCGCCGACAAAGCCGTCGATCGATCCATCGCTGGTGATGAGCGCGACGTTGCCGGCCGCTGCGCTGGTCGGGCGCTGAGCGCGCACGACCGTGGCCGTCACAAACGGCGCGCCCTGCGCGGCGAGCATCTCTGCTCGCCGCGCAAGGGCGTCCGTGATCACTGCGGGGGCGCGGCGTTACCCTGCATCGCCGCCCAGACGCGTGCGGGGTTGCACGGGATGTCCATGTGCTTGACACCGAGCGGCAGGAGCGCGTCGATGACCGCGTTGGCGATCGCCGGCACCGAGCCGACGTTCGGCGACTCGCCGACGCCCTTCGCCCCGATCGGGTGGTGCGGGCACGGGGTGACCGTCTCCCCGAGCTCCCAGTCCGGGCACTCGAGGGCGGTCGGGATCAGGTAGTCCATGAACGACCCGTTCAGGCAGTTGCCCTGCTCGTCGAAGCTGATGAGCTCCATCAGCGCGATGCCCAGCCCCTCGGCGAGTCCGCCGTGGATCTGCCCGTCAACGACCATCGGGTTGATCCGCACCCCGCAGTCGTCCACCGCGATGAAGCGGCGGCAGGTCACGTGGCCGGTTTCCGGGTCGACGTCGACCACGGCGATGTAGGCCCCGCAGGGGTAGGTGAGGTTCGGCGGGTCATAGATGACCTGCGCGTCGAGTCCGCCTTCCAGGCCGGCCGGCATCGCCGCACCGCTGTAGGCACGGGACGCGATGTCCTCGATCTCGGCGCCCTTGTCCGGGTCACCCTTGACGTACCAACGGCCCTTCTCCCAGGCGAGGTCCTCAGGCCTCGTCTCGAGCATGGTCGCTGCGATCAGGCGGGCCTTGTCGCGGACCTTCCGCGAGACGACCGCGACCGCCGCGCCCGACACCGGGGTCGAACGGCTCCCGTAGGTGCCGAGGCCGTAGGGCGACTTGTCGGTGTCGCCGTGGCGCACGGTGACGTCCTCCGGCGGGATACCGAGCTCCTCGGCGACGATCTGCGCGAACGTCGTCTCGTGGCCCTGACCCTGCGTCTGCGCGCTGATCGAGACGACGGCCTTGCCGGACGGATGGACGCGGATGTCCGCACCGTCGTTCATGGCCAGGCCGAGGAGATCCATGTGCTTGCGCGGACCGGCGCCGACGCCCTCGGTGAAGAAGGAGATGCCGATGCCCATGATCTCGCCGTTTTGGAGGCGCTCCTGCTGCTCGCGACGCAGACCCTCGTAGTCGGCGATCTCCATCGCGACCTTCATCGTCTTGTGGTAGTCGCCGGAGTCGTACGTCCAGCCGGTGGCCGTCTCGTAGGGGAACTGCTCGGGCCGGATGAAGCTGCGCATGCGCAGCTCGATCGGATCGACGTTCATCTCCCACGCCAGCGCCTCGACCATCCGCTCGACGAGGTAGACGGCCTCGGTGATGCGGAACGAGCAGCGGTAGGCGACGCCGCCCGGTGCCTTGTTCGTGTACACGGCGGTGACCGTGCAGTGCGCCGCGTCGAGGTCGTAGGACCCGGTCACGATGTGGAAGAACCCTGCCGGGAACTTCGTCGGCTGGGCGGTCGCGTCGAACGCGCCGTGGTCGGCGATGGCGTCGATCCGCAGGCCGGTGATCTTGCCGTTCTTCGCGCACATCTGCGAGTGCATGATGTAGTCCCGCGCGAAGCCGGTCGAGGCGAGGTTCTCCGCGCGATCCTCGATCCACTTCACCGGCGCGCCGGCGACGATCGAGCCGGCGATCGCGCAGACGTAGCCTGGGTAGACCGGCACCTTGTTGCCGAAGCCGCCGCCGATGTCGTTGCACATGATGCGGATGTTGTGCTCGGGCAGGCCGGCGACCTGGGCGTACACCGTGCGGTGCAGGTGCGGGGCCTGGTTGCCGTTGTAGATGTCCAGCTGACC
>JBPCNA010000029.1:0-8316 GCA_051001735.1 Solirubrobacteraceae bacterium | reverse complement strand
GGGTCGATCAAAAAAAGAGAGGGGGAAAAGACACCCCTTGTCCGCGGGCCGGGGCCCCAGCCCCGCCTCGCCGCCGCCCGGCCTAAGCTCGGTGGGCCCGCGGTCGGTGCGTGTCCATGTGGAGCATCTCGAGCAGCCGCGGCAGTGAGATCAGCGCGGCCAGCCCGATCACCGTGTAGGCGACGCTCAGGCCGTCACCCGGCCCGAACAGCTCGGAGAGGACGTTGGTGTTGAAGAGTCCGAGGATGCCCCAGTCGAGGGCTCCGACGAACATGACGAACAGCGAGAACGGCTCCATACGCCTGAAAAGTTCCATTGCGCCACCTCCGGTGACGTCAACGTCGAGGGTTGTGTCAATCAACACCAAGTACCCCGGTGGCGCCCGCCGGTTACCGGTGCTCCCGTCCGTCCCGGCGAGCCGGTAGTTTGCGCGACGTGGCCGTCCGCAAGCTGACAACCGGCTGGATCGCCACCGGCGTGGCGACCGCCGTCCTGCTCGCCGCCTGCGGCGGCAGCAAGCTCGACAGCGCGAAGGCGGCGAAGACGATCAGCATGCTCGTCACCTCGAAGCTCGGCGTGCCCGTCAGGAGCGTCGACTGCCCGAAGGACATCAAGCTCCAGTCCGGTCTCGTCAGCACGTGTGAGGTGACGATGGCCAGCGGCGAGGTCGAGCCGTTCATCATCACCCAGTCCAACGGCAAGTTCCGGGTCCAACCGCGAGACCTCGTCGCCGGCGGCGTCGAGAAGACGATCACCGATCAGCTGGCAGCTCGCGGGATCACCGCGAGCACCGTCTGCCCCCAGCACGTGGTGATCGTCGTCGGCGCCAAGTTCACCTGCACCGCGACCGACACCAAGCGGGCGACCGTCAGGTTCACCGCGACGATCCAGGACGACATCGGCTCCTACCAGCTCAAGGTCGGCTGACCCGCGGATCACCGGTGCCGATCCGCGGCGAGGCTTCCCGTGCGGGGCTCAGAGCGGGGTCAGCGGCGCACGCGGCGTGGCCGCCCGGAGGCGGCGGCTCCGCTCGGCGAGGAGCCGGGCGGCCAGGAGGCCGCCGATCGCCCCGAACAGGTGGTCCTGCCAGGAGATGCCGGTCCGGGGGATGAGGCTGGAGAGGAGGGCGCCGCCGAAGAGCAGGCCGACGACCACCCCGATCGCCAGCTGGCCCGCGCGACGGCTGAAGAGGCCGCGGCCGATCAGGTAGGCGGCGTAGCCGAAGACGACGCCGCTGGCACCGATCGTCACCGTTGCGTCCGGTGCGACCAGCCAGGTGCCGAGGCCGGCGACGACGGCGACGATCGCCGTGATCGCGAGCACGCGGAGTGCGCCCTCGAGGGCGATCGTCAGGCCGAGCACCACGAAGGGCACCGTGTTGGCCAGCAGGTGGCCGAGGTTGGCGTGGAGAAACGGCGCGAAGACGATTCCGGCGAGGCCGGAGAGCTGGCGCGGTCGGATGCCGCCGTCGGCGTCGAGGCGGTGACGGTCGATCGCGTCGACCGCCTCGACGACCCACATCAGGGCGACCATCGCCGCGACGGCGCGGAAGCCGTCGGTGCGGACGGCGCCGAGCTTGGACTTGGTGCTCATGGCAGAGAGGATGACGCGCCGGACTCTCCGGCGCCCGACAGCGCCGCGCGGACCGCGTCGAGCGACCCGGGATTCTCGGCGCTCGAGAGGTCGCCGGGGTCCTCGCCCGCGGCGACCGCCCGGAGCATCCGGCGGAGGATCTTGGCCGAGCGGGTCTTCGGCACGGCCGGGACGCGGACGACGCGCGTCGGCTTGAACGGTCGGCCGAGCTCGGCGGCGACGAGCTCGGCGAGCTCGGCCGAGCAGTCGGCGCCGTCCGGGTCCCCGGGGACCCAGAACACCCAGAGGGCCTCACCCTTGACCTCGTCGGGCACGCCGACGGCCGCCGCCTCGGCCACTGCCGGGTGGCCGACGACGACCGACTCGACCTCAGCCGGTCCGAGGCGCTTGCCGGCGAGATTGATCGCCTCGTCCGAGCGGCCGTAGAGGAACCACTGGCCGTCGGTGTCGACCTTGGCCCAGTCGCCGTGGCGCCAGACGCCGGGGTAGGTCGACCAGTAGGAGTCCAGATAGCGCTCGCGGTCGCCCCACACGCCGCGGGTCATCGCCGGCCACGGCGACTTGCAGACGAGCTCGCCGACCTCCCCCCGGACGGAGTTCCCCGCCGCGTCGAAGACGTCGACGTCCATGCCGAGGCACGGCCCGCCGAGCGAGCACGAGCGGATCGGCTCGACCGGGTAGGGGGTGAGGAAGCACGCCCCGACCTCGGTTCCCCCGGAGATGTTGATGATCGGCAGGCGGCCGTCGCCCGCCGTCCGCGCCAGCCACTCGTAGGGCTCGGGGTTCCACGGCTCGCCGGTCGAGCCGATCACCCGCAGCGAGGCGCGCGAGTGCCGACGCACCCATTCGTCGCCGCGCGTCTTGAGCGAGCGGATCAGCGTCGGCGAGACGCCGAGCATCGTCACCTCGTGGCGGTCGACCGACGCCCAAACGCGGTCGGGCTCGGGATGGTCGAGGGCTCCGTCGTACATGACCATCGTCGCGCCGATGGCGTGGGCGCCGACCATCGAGAGCGGGCCCATGATCCAGCCCATGTCGGTCACCCAGTAGAAGACGCCGTCGCCGTGGAGGTCGAGCGAGTAGGCGACCTCGGAGGCGATCTTCACGAGGAAGCCCCCGTGGACGTGGACGGCCCCCTTCGGACGGCCGGTGGTGCCCGAGGTGTACGCGAGCATGAAGACGTCCTCGGCCGCCGTGGCCGCCGCACTGGCCGGTCCGCCGTGGCCGGCCACGAAGTCACGCCAGGTGACGTCGCGGCCCGCGGTCATGGCCAGCGGCCCGCCGAGCCGTTCGAGCACGACGACGCGCTCGACGGCCGGACACGAGGCGAGGGCCTCGTCGCACGTCGGCTTCATCGCCACCTCGGCGCCCCGGCGGCGCGTGCCGTCGGCGGTCAGCACCAGGCGGGCGCTCGCGTCCCGTAGCCGCGAGGCGATCGCTCCGGCGGCGAAGCCCGAGAAGATCGGCAGGTAGACGGCGCCGATCTTGGCGATCGCGTAGGCGGCGATCACCGCCTCGGGGACCATCGGCATGAACACGGCGACGACCTCGCCCCGGCGGGTCCCGGCGGCGCGGAGCGCGTTGGCCAGCCGGTCGACCTCGGCTTGGAGCTCCCGGTAGCTGAGGCTCCGCACCGTGCCGTCCTCGGACTCCCCGATCAGCGCGGGCGGGCCGCCGGCGGCCCGGCGGGGATCGTCGGCCCAGCGATCGACGCAGGCACTCGCGATGTTGACTTCGCCGTCGATGAACCAGCGGGTCCACTGGATGCCGTCGGTCGCGTCGCGGACGCGGCTGTAGGGGCGGGCGAAGGGGATCCCCAGGTCGCGGACGACCGCATCCCAGAACCACTCGACATCGGCCACCGACCGGCGGCGCAGCTCGGCCAGGCTGTCGATCCCGTGGGCGCGCATCAGCCGTGTGACGTTGGCCTGCTCGACGTAGTCGGCGGTGGGTTGCCAGCTGTAACCCATCGCCCGATGCTGACAGCTCACGCGGGCGCCCGACCGCGTCACCCCGAGCGGGTGACGCGACTCAGGCGGCTTCGGTGACCAGCGCCGGCGGACCGGGGCGCTGGGTGCGCACGAACCAGGCGAGCCCGACGATCGTGCCCAGCACCGCCACGTAGAGGTTCAGCCGCAGGCCGAGGACGTGGTGGGCCGGGTCGACGCGGAGCGTCTCCTCGAAGATCCGAAAGGCCGAGTAGCCGGCGACGTAGAGCGCGAACAGGCCGGGCGGGCGGATCGTCCGACGGCGGCCGAGGAGGATCAGCGCTCCGGCGAGCAGGAGGTTCCAGATCAGCTCGTAGAGGAAGGTCGGGTGGAAGGTCGCGTGCTGGAGGTAGCCGGCCGGCCGGTTGGCCGGATCGATCTGGACCGCCCACGGGAGGCTGCTCGGACCGCCGAAGAGCTCCTGGTTGAAGTAGTTGCCGATCCGGCCGATGGCCTGGGCGACGAGGATCGCCGGGGTCGCCGCGTCGAGCATCGGCGCCAGCTCCGCACCCCGGCGGCGGACGCGCCAGAGGCCGACGGCCACGCCGAGGAAGATCCCGCCCCAGATGCCGAGGCCACCCTTCCAGACGGCGAAGGGCCCCCACCAGGTGTGGGGGACCTCGTTCCAGCTGGTGATCACGTGGTAGAGGCGGCCGCCGACGATCCCGGCCGGGAAGCCCCATAGCGCGCACTCCTGCACGAGCTCGCGCGAGCCCCCGAGCGCCTCCCAGCGGCGCGAGCAGATCCAGACGGCCGCCGAGACGGCGGCGATGTAGGCCAGCCCGTAGGCGTGGAGGACGATCGGGCCGACGGAGAAGCCGTTGGCCGGGGGGCTGGGGATCGAGGCGAGCAAGGCCGACATTGTCGCCTGCCGCCGTCCCCGGCGCGGCGCCAGGCGTTTCCGGGACACCGAGGTGGCCTCGGCCGGCGCCACGAGCGGCGCCCGCGGATAGGACCGGATCACCACCGGGCGGGCAGGTCCCGCCCGGTGGCCCCGGATGAGCTACTCGACGCGGGAGAGGATCCGCAGCTGCTCGAGCGAGCGGCGCAGGAGGCGCGATACCTGCATCTGCGAGACGCCGATTCGCGCGGCGATCTCGGTCTGCGTGAGGTCCTCGACGAAGCGGAGGTGCAGGACGAGGCGCTCGCGGGCCGGTAGGTGGCGCAGGGCGCCGCCGATCGTCACGTTGGCTTCGACGAGGGCGTAGCCCTCCTCCTCCTCGCCGAAATGCTCGCCGTAGCTCGCGGACTCGCCGCTCTCCGACGGGCGCGGCGCGTCGAGCGAGAGGGCGTCGTAGGCCTGGGCGGCGGCCAGCGCGGCGAGCACTTCCTCCGTGCTCAGCTCGAGGTACTCGGCCAGCTCGAAGACGGTCGGCGGGCGCCCGCTCACACTAGTCAACTGCTGGCGGGCCTGCTCGACCTTGAGCGCGCGCTCCTGCGGGCCCCGCGGGACGTGCACCGCCCAGCCGGAGTCGCGGAAGTAGCGCTTGAGCTCGCCGAGGATGGTCGGCACGGCGAACGAGGCGAAGGCGTGGCCACGGTCGATGTCGAAGCGGTCGAGCGCCTTGATCAGCCCGAGCGACGCGACTTGGAGAAGATCCTCGAAAGGCTCCGATGAGCGGTCGTATCGGCGGGCGAGGCTGCGGGCGAGGGGCATGAAGCGGGCGACGAGCATGTCGCGCGCCGCCTGATCACGGTGGCACTGCCAACGCCGGAAGAGCTCTCGGATCTCGGGCTCCCGGGCGCCGACGACGGTGGTGCGGCGAGGTGCGGCCACAGATGCGGTCATCGGACTTCTCCTCCTAGGCTCCGGACTCCCATGCGGGGCTGGGGATACCCCGCAAATGGTGGATTCATGCACGCCGCGGACGAGTTTTCCCGCCGCTGGCCGCGGGTAGGCAGGCGGTCCAGACCAGCGAGACGAGGGAGACGCGATGTCCAAGGCCAGCGTGCTCGAGGTACCCGGCGCACCGGTCGGCCCCGACGTGCCGATCGACCCGCCGGTCGAGGACCCCTCCGGACCGGCGATCGACATCCCGGTCGAGGCTCCGTCCGGCGATCCGATGCCTCCGGACTCCGCGCCCGAGATCGACAACCCGGCGCCGGGCGGACCCGAGATCCTCTGAGAGGGGGGGTTGGGGACCGGGCCCGTGATGGGCCCGGTTCCCAACCGGCCAGCTTCACGCTGACTTGAGGCGACGCTTTTGAGGGCTCCGACAGCGGGGTCCAGTCGCGGGAGCACGGCGTCGTCTCGTGGGTTACAGGTTGGCTCTACCCCGCGCTCAGTCCGCCCAAACAACGCCGGATGGATGTTTTCCGCCGGCCGAGCTGGGTAGGAAGAACGGCATGGATCTCCAAGCACCGCGCGGCGGCCTTCCCGGGCCGCAGCCCATCCCGGGCGGTCCGGGGATACCCGGCGGCCCGCTGCCGGCGCCCGACCCGGTACCACCCACGCCCACCCCCTCACCCTCGCCGCTGCCGCCCGATCCCAAACCGCGGCCGATCTGAGGCAGCCCGCCGTGAGCGCGGCGGACACCTTCGACCGGGTGATGGGCGAGTTCGACACCCCGATGGTGCTCGTCACCTGCCGGCCGCCGGGCGAGCCGGCGGCCGGGTGCCTGGTCGGCTTCGCCACCCACTGCTCGGTCGACCCGCCGCGCTTCCTCGCCTGCCTTTCCCACGTCAACCATACCTACGGCGCGGCCGGGCGATCGGCGTTCCTCGCCGTCCACCTTGTGCCCGGGACGGCCACCCGCCTGGCCGAGCTCTTCGGCGGCGAGACGGAGGAAGAGGTCGACAAGTTCACTCGCTGCGCCTGGCGCCCCGGGGCGTACGAGGCGCCGATCCTCGACGAATGCCCGAACTGGTTCGTCGGGCGAGTGCTCGACCGGCGGGATCTCGGCGACCACACCGGCTTCCTGCTCGAGCCGGTCGCCGCCGCCCACCGGGAAGGACACGTCGGTCTGGGCCAGCGGCGGGCGAGGCGGATCGAACCGGGTCGCCCGGCGTAAGGGGGCATCAACTCACCTTGACCGGAACGACCGCGGGCGGCCCGGAGCGGGCCGCCCGTCGGATGCAGGAGATCGCCGCCGGCTACCAGCGGCCGTACCACCGGCGACGCCCGCCTACGGGCATGCCGGTACCGCCTCCGCTGTTGACGAGGAAGCCGATGGCCCAGAGGATCAGCAGCCCGACGAGCACGTACCAGAGCAGATGGAGCGCAAGGCCGCCCAGGCCGAAGAGGGCGAGAATCAGAAGCAGCACGATCACGGCAACCATCTTTGAACCTCCTGTTTGGTTGGTAGCGTGGTACCCGCCGGGCTTTTCGATCTAACGCCGGCGTGGACGAACGTTGACGCCGGAGTGGCGACCGCGGCAGAGCACGGCCCCCGCGCGCTACGCGGCGTCGCAGAAGGCGGCGAGGCGCGAGTCGGCGGCGAGCTCGGCCAGCGCTTCGCGCTCGATCTTCCGCGCCGCCGCCAGCGACAGGCCGAGGCGCTTGGCCGTCAGCGTCAGCGGGAGGCCCTCGCCGTCGCCGTCGGTGGCGAGACCGAAGCGCAGGCCGAGAACGGCCCGCGCCGGCAGCGGCAGCGACTGGACGGTTCGGCGGATGGTCTCCGACCGGTCGTGCTTCTCGGCGAGGTCGAGCGGCGACGGGTCGGCGCTCGGCAGCAGATCCCCAAGCTCCATCCCCCCCTGCTCGTCGACGGCGCGGTCGAGGCTGGCCACGGTCCGGGCGGAGCCGCTCAGGCGCTCGACGTCCGCGGCGGGCATCTCGGCGGCGGCGGCCAGCTCGTCGAGCGACGGGTCGCGGCCGAGGCGGGTGACCAGCGCCCGCTCGACGGCGGCGAGCTTGCGCTCGCGCTGGGCCTCGACGGCCGGTAGGCGGATCGCGTGGCCGCGGGCGGTCAGGCCGCGCTGGATCGACTGGCGTATCCACAGGGTGGCGTAGGTCGAGAAGCGGAAGCCCTTGCGCCAGTCGAACTTCTCGACCGCCCGGATCAGGCCGAAGACGCCCTCCTGGACGAGCTCCTCGAGCTCGAGATCGCCGGCGCCGCGGTAGCGCCGGGCGATCGAGACGACGAGGCGCAGGTTGGCCTCGACCATCTCCTCCTTGGCCGCGAGGTCGCCCCGCTCCACGCGCCGGGCGAGCCGCTTCTCTTCGGCCGCTGTGAGCAGCCGATGCCCGAGATCGAGCCCGTCGCTCATCCGTCCTCGCTTTCTCAGATCGTGTCGCTTCCGAGCGCCTACCCGGGTTCGTGCCGCTCTACGCACCACCCGGCTCTCAACACGACCGGTCGACGAAG
Organism: Solirubrobacteraceae bacterium; assembly: GCA_051001735.1. Lineage (GTDB taxonomy): Bacteria > Actinomycetota > Thermoleophilia > Solirubrobacterales > Solirubrobacteraceae > Palsa-513. The sequence goes on along the minus strand of JBPCNA010000029.1, from coordinate 428 downwards.
AGCTTCACCCTCGCTCCGACGGGCGGACGCACCCCGGCCGGCGGGCTTGTGGCGCAGACCGTCCAGTTGCCCCGGTCGATGATTCCGAAGAGCCCGCCGCCCGAGGTGTCGTGTAGTGCCCCGAGCCGGTCGAGCGCGAGCTCGGCGCGGTCGAGCTGGGCGCCGGTCAACGAGGGGACCGCCGGCGGGGCGGCCGCCGGCACCGGTCGGGGCGCCAAGCAGATCAGCATCGGCTCCGGCGCGTGACGGTCGATCCGCGTCCAGGCCGCCGCCGCCGCCCCCCGCCGGCAGGCCCCGCCCTCGATCGGCGCGGCCACCGGGCGGCCGCCCTGCGTGCACGAGGCGGGCCGACAGATGACGGTGTCACCGCTGCCGGCGGCGATCCCGGCCCCCGGCGCCGGCGGGACCGAGGCCGGGTGGCGCGCCGC
>JBPCNA010000028.1:0-9431 GCA_051001735.1 Solirubrobacteraceae bacterium | reverse complement strand
GGCGGGTGCCGGCCCCGACGGCGGCCATCCACACGATCGTCGTCGTCCCGACCTACGAGGAGCGCGAGGCGCTCCCGCTCTTCGTCGAGCGCTTCGCCGGCGCCGCCCCGGGGTTCGACCTGCTCGTCGTCGACGACAGCTCGCCCGACGGGACCGGCGAGCTCGCCGACCGGCTCGCCGCCTCGCGGCCGTGGATGCACGTCCTCCACCGGCCCGAGAAGGACGGTCTCGGGATGGCCTACCGCGCCGGCTTCCGCTGGTGCCTCGAGCGCGGCTACGCCGCGATCGGGCAGATGGACGGCGACCTCTCCCACCCGCCGGAGAAGCTGCCCGAGATGCTGGCGGTGCTCGCGGCCCGCGACGCCGGGCTCGTGCTCGGCTCGCGCTACGTCGCCGGCGGCGGGACCGACGGCTGGAGCCGGACGCGGCTGGCCCTCAGCCGGGTCGGCTGCCGGGCGTCACGGCTGGCGCTCGGACTGCCCTTCAGCGACCTGAGCGGCGGCTTCAAGCTCTGGCGGGCCGACTGCCTCGCCGCGCTCGACTTCGACGAGATGCTGAGCGCCGGCTACGCCTTCCAGGTCGAGACGACGCAGCTCGCCTTCCTCGCCGGGGCGGTCATCGCGGAGGTGCCGTTCGTATTCTCCGAGCGAGTCGCCGGCGCCTCGAAGATGACCCTCCGGATATCCGTCGAGGGCATCCGGGTGACGCTCGCCCTACGCCGGCGACGGCGGCCCGGCCGGCGCGCCCGCGGCCGGCTCGCGGCGGCGCTGTAGGCCGGCGGCATGGGCGACCCCGCCTACACCCGCCTCCGGGTCGACGTGCGCCGGCGCGAGCTGATCGAGGCGGCCGGCGCCCTCTTCGCCGAGCATCCCTTCGAGGAGATCTCGATGCGGCAGATCGCCCGGGCGGCCGGGATCTCCAAGCCGCTCGTCTATCACTACTTCGCGAGTAAGACCGAGCTCTTCAAGGCGGCCGTCGAGACCCGCGCGCAGGAGCTGGCCGCCGTGATCGAGCCCCGCGGCACCGGCTCCGGCGACGGCGACGGCGACGTCGTCGAGGAGCTCGCCGCCGGCCTCGACGCCTACCTCGCCTGGATCGAGGCGAACGGCCGCGCCTGGTCGATGCTCATGCGCACGGCGACGACCCTGCCCGCGGCCCGCGAGGTCGCCGAGGACTTCCGCGCCCGGACGCTGCGCCGGATCCTCGGCCGCCTCGGCGACGCCGACGCGCCCCGCCCGGCGCTCCGCATCGCGCTCAAGGGCTGGCTCGGCTTCGTCGACGCGGCGATCCTCGACTGGATCGAGCACCCCGGCCTCGGCCGCCGCCAGCTCCGTGAGCTCCTCCTCGCCGCCTTCGAGGGCGCGCTCCTCGCCGCCGGGCGCGCCGACGGAGAGACGGTCAGCCCCGACCACTAGTAGCGGCGGGCGACCGCGTCCTTGTCGAGCGTCTCGAAGAAGATCCGCACCCGCTCGAGCACGGCGGTCGCCGCCCGCAGCTCGGCGGCGTCGAAGTCGGCCAACGCCGCGTTCCACAGCGGCGCGACCCGCGCGTGGTGGGCGGTCACGTGCTCGCGGCCCGCTTCGGTCAGGCGAACCACCACCAGCCGGCGGTCGCGCTCGGACCGCGCCCGGACGACGAACCCGGCGTCGGCCAGGTGGTCGAGCATCCCGGTGACGGTCGCCGGCGCCAGCTCCGCCGCCAACGCCAGCTCGCCGGCCGCCAGCTCGCCGCGCTCGGCCAGCTCGACCAGGAGGGCGTACTGGGCGAACGGGATCTCGCACGGCCGTTGGGTGTCGCGTCCCCGCAGCCGGCGCGCGGCGGCGAGGGCGCCCTTGAACGCCCGGCCCGTCTCTAGGCCGGCCTCCCGCCGCGCCGCCTCGACCGTTGTCTCGCCGGCGGCGTCGGCCTCGGCATCGGCCCCGCCCGCCGGATCGTCGCTCCGCGTCTCCATCGGCGCCGCCACGGTCAGACCCCGACCGCCTCGAGCGGGACTTCCTCGAGCGCCGCCCGGCTCCCCCGCTCCGCCTTGATGCTCCGCTCGGCCCGCGTCAGTACGACGCAGGGGATGATCGCCACCGCCGTGATCCCCAGCGACCACCAGAAGGCCGTCCCGAACGCCCCGGCCACGCCGGCCAGACCGGGCGGATGCCCGGCACCGCTGATCGCGCGCTGGAGGACCACGGCGAGCACCGCCGTCCCGATCGACCCGCCGACCCGCTGGAGCACGTTCATCTGCGGCGTCGCGTCCGAGAGCTCCTCGGGCCGCAGCGCGGCGAACGCCGCCGCCATCGCCGGGACGAACGCGAAGCCGATCCCGACTCCCCGGAAGAAGAGGGCGACCGACAGTCCGAAGACCGACGTATCGGCGCCGATCAGGCCGAAGGGGACGGTCGCCAGGCAGGTGACGATCACCCCGAACAGGGCGAGCGGCCCGCCCCCGAAGCGGTCGGTGAGCTTCCCGGCCAGCGGCATCACGAACGCGGCGCCGAGACCCTGCGGCCCGACGAGGAGGCCGGTGGCCAGCACGCTCTCGCCCCGCACCTGCTGGTAGTAGAGCGGCATCAGGATCATCGCGCCGAACAGGGCGGCGCCCAGGCAGAACGTGGTGATCGAGGCCGAGGCGAACGTCGGCTTCGAGTAGAGGCGGATGTTCAGGAGCGGCTCCGGCGTGCGCAGCGCGTGGACGATGAAGGCGGCGACCAGGCCGAGCCCGGCGAGGATCGGCGCGATCACCTTGGCGGAGGAGAAGCCGCCGGTGGTGCCCACCTCGGCGAGGCCATAGGTGATCGCCGGCATGCCCGCCGTCAGCAGCAGCAGGCCGACGAGGTCGAGGCGCCCGGCCGCCGCCGGCTCCGGGTCGGGCAGCCCGCGCACCGCGGTGACGAAGGCGACGAGGCCGATCGGCACGTTGACGAAGAAGATCCACCGCCAGCTCGCGTTGTCGAGGATCACGCCGCCGAGCGCCGGCCCGAAGATCGGCGCGAGCATCGCCGGCACGGCGATCATGCTCATCACGCGGCCCATCCGCCGGGGACCGGCGGCCTGGGCCATGATCAGCTGCCCGATCGGCAGGATCAGGCCGCCCCCGACGCCCTGGAGCACCCGGAAGACGATCAGCTCGGTGGCCGAGGCGGCCAGCCCGCACAACGCCGACCCGGCCGTGAAGAGGACGAGCGAGGTCAGGTAGACCCGCTTGGCGCCGAAGCGGCGCGCCGCCCAGCCGGCGACGGGGATCACCGCGGCCAGCGAGAGCAGGTAGCCGGTGACCACCCACTGGATCTGGGCGATCGTGCTGTGGAGCTCGCGGCCGAGGGTGTCGAGCGCGACGTTGACGATCGTCGTGTCGAGGATCGACATGATCGATCCGACGATCACGATCGCCGAGATGCGCCATACCCACGGCTCGATCCGGTCGGTGGCTTCCGGGTCAGTCATTAGCTACCGAAATATTAGGCACCTACACGCCTTTGGTCAAGGGGCGCCGGAGCGATGAGGCACCGGCCGCCGTCGGTCGAGGCCGGTCCGGAGCGCTAACCTCCGGCCCGGTGCGGGAGACGGCCGAGGACATCGCCGCTCTGTAGGAGCTCCTCGACGCCAGTCACGGCGCGGCGGGCTCCCATATGACACGGATCATCACCCCGTCACGGCGGATGTCGGCCGTCGAGGTCGTCGAGCGGCTGATCGGGATGCGCCTGCTCGCTCTGGCCACGGCCACCGCCGACGGGCGGCCGATCGTCGGCCCGGTCGACGGGATCTTCTATCGCGGCTGCTTCCACTTCGGGTCGGCGCCCGACTCGGTGCGCTTTCGCCACATCGACCGGCGGCCGCAGGTCTCAGCGACCCACGTCCCGGGGGAGGAGCTCGCCGTCACCGTCCAGGGGCGGGCGGTGCCGATCGACGTCGGCGCGGCCGAGCACGCCGACTTTCGCGACGCCGTGCTCGGGATCTACGTCCCGCGCTACGGCGAGGACTGGGAGTCGTTCCTCGATTCGGGCGTCCGCTACGCCCGGATCGAGCCGGCGAAGATGTTCACGTTCCGGTTGGACGCCTCAGCGGCCGACCCGGACCGAGCTGATGGCGGGTAGCCGGGCGGCCGCGGTGGACCAGTGGGCGCCGGCGTCGCCCGAGCCGAACAGCTCGCCCGAGGTCGCCCCGAAGTAGAGCTCGAGGCCCGGGCCGACGCCGGTCCGGTCGAAGGCCTGGCGGAGGATCTGGAGGTGGGCGTCCTTCTGGGGGAGGCCCTCGCCCCGGGGGGTCCAGGTCGCGCCGGCGTCGCGCGTCTCCCAGACGAGCACGCGCCCGTCGGGCGTCACGCGGTCGGCGGTGGCCACCGGGATGACGAAGGCGCTGTCGGGATCGGCCGGGTCGAGCACGATCGGGAAGCCGAAGTCCGACGGCAGGCCGGCGGCGATGTCGATCCAGCTCTCGCCGGCGTCGTCGGAGCGGTAGACGCCGCCGTGGAACTGCATGAACAGGCGCTCGGGCCGCCGGTCGGCGCGCTCGAGGTGGTGGACGCAGAGGCTGATCGCCGTGGCCCGCGCCTCCTCCGGGAGGTAGCCGGCGACGATCCCCCGATTGCCGTGGCGCCAGCTCGCGCCGCCGTCCTCGGTCAGCCAGACGCCGGCGGCGGAGATCCCCAGGGCGAGCCGGTCGGGGTCGCCGGGCCAGGGGGAGATCGAGTGGACCGAGAGGCCGCCGGAGTCGCGCTGCCACCCCGGGCGGGTCGGATGCTCCCAGAGCGCCCGGTTGAGCTCCCAGCCGGCGCCGCCGTCGCGGCTCTCGAAGAGCACGCCGGGATCGCCGCCGGCGTAGAGGCGGCCGCCGTCGTCGCCGGCCGGCGTGATCACCCAGATCCGCGACAACGCCTGGTCGCCCCCCTTGGGGAGGGCCACGCCCGCGGCGGGCTGCCAGTCGCCGGCCTCGAGATCGTCGGTGAACCAGATCTTCGGCCCCCAGAACGGCGAGGTGACGGCGGCGAAGAGGCGGCCGCTGCGGGGGTCGCGGATCGCGTAGTCGACCGGCTCGCCGACGAACGCCCGCGTCCTCGTCTCGAACTTCTCGCCGGCTGCCCCCTCGAGGACGAAGAGGCCCTTGCGGGTGCCGACGAGCAGCTCGGTCATCGGGGCAGGCTCATCCTCCGGAGATCGCCGGGAGGACCTCGACGCGGTCGTCGGCGGCCACGGCGGCGTCCTGCTTGACGCGCTCGCCGTTGACGAACACGTTGATGTGCTTGCGGAGAATCCCCCGCTCGTCGAGGATCCAGCCCTCGAGGGCGCCGTGGGTCCGCTCGAGCTCCTGGAGGAGCTCGGACACCGTGGTGCCGTCGACCTCGTGCTCGGCACCTTCGCCCGTCATCTTCTGGAGGGGCCCGCGGAGGGTCACGATCGCCATGCCACCATCATATGGTCGCCGGCCGGTGGTCGGTCGGATAGCCTCCAGGATATGGGCGTCAGGCGGGTCACCGTGGTCGGATCGGGGATCGTCGGCATGGCCACGGCGCTCGCCCTGCGGGAGCGCGGCGTCGATGTCGTCAGCCTCGAGGCCGGCGAACCCGGCGGCGGCCAGTCGAAGGGGCCGGTGCGGATCTTCCGCATGGCCCACGCCAGCCGGCCGCTGACCGAGCTGGCCAAGCGCGCCCGCGACGGCTGGACGGCCTGGGAGGGCCCGGTCGGCCGCGAGCTGATCGGCGATCAGGGCGCGGTGATAGTCGGCGACCGGGTCGAGCCGATGCGGCGCAACCTCGAGCTCGCCGGGTTGGCCGGCAACGTGCTCGACCCCTCGGAGGTGCGCGCGCGCGCCGGTGTCGCCGCCGCCCCCGGCGAGGCGGCGCTGCTGGACTCCGCCGGCGGCAACATCTGCGCCGGGGCGATCATGAGCTATCTCGCCGCGGCGACCGAGGACCAGCGGACGATCACCCGGCTCGAGATCGTCGAGCGCCGGGCCGACGGCCTCGACCTCCTGACCTCCGACGGCATATGGTCGACCGATCACCTGGTGATCTGCGCCGCCGAGGGGACGCCGGCGCTTGCCCGCCAGCTCGGGCTCGACCTGAAGGCCACGTTCTACCGCCACAGCCGCTTCGCCTTCCCCCTGCGCGATCCGGCCCGCCGGCCCGCCTGCCTGATCGACCACGGCGGCGCCGAGCACGTCTACGGCCTCGTCGTCGGCTCGAGCGGGCGCTACGCCGTCGGCCTCTCGGGCGACACCGACTACCCGGCCGACCGGGTCAGCGCCGACGAGGCCTCCCACCTCAGCCACCTGCGCCTCCGGGCCCACGTGGCCGAGCGCATGCCCGAGCTCGAGCCCGAGCCGGTCGCCGAGCTCCGCTGCACCTTCCAGCGCACGCCGCTGCTGGCCGGCGGCGACGACGTCGGCGTCTGGGCGCTGCCGGGCGCCACCGTCTGCTTCGGCAACAACCTCTTCAAGTTCGCGCCGCTCCTCGGCGAGATGCTCGCCGACACGGCCCTCTCGGGCGTCGTGCCCGAGTCGCTCCGCGTCCCCGCCTGAGCCTCGATCCACCGAGCCTGGCGGCGACTCCCCGCCCTGGATCACGCCACGGCAGGATTCATCCACGATCCTCGGTGGGTCCAGGCTGAGCGTCACCGCCGGTTGCCGGGCGGCGGCCTCGGTAATCCGCGGAGCCGCCTCGCCCGAACACCGTATAGGCGGCGGATCTCCGCCGTCGGGGCGGCGGACCGGGGCTCCAGCTTGGGGCCATGGCGTCCGATACGTCTGTTAAAGGTATTTGGTACGCGATCACAGGAGTGAAGACCAGATGACCACATTCGTGCCCACCGAACTGCGCCGCTGCGAGGCGTGCAAGAAGGACTACGTCACCGCCCTGGTGACCGAGCAGCACGGCGACGAGCTCACCCGCTGGGAGGAGCCGTGCCCCTACTGCCGCACCGCGCCGACGACCGCCCGCCGCGAGATGGGCCGCGTCGCGCAGCGGTAATGCGCCAGTGCCAGTGTTTTGGAACGCTGCACTAGGCCGACGACCGCGAGCACTGACCTCGCCGAGGTCGGCCGGGTTCAGTCGGGGTTGCGCAGTCGCCAGGCCATCCGCGACTGGAGCGACCAGAGCTCGATGAAGCCGGGGGAGGCGGCCTGCGAGAAGAGACCGCCGGACGCGTCGAAGGACGCCAGCGCCCGGTCGTAGACGGCGTTCGACGACTCGCGCGTGACGACGCGGGCGTGCCCCTTGTAGAGCTTGAGGCCGATCGTCCCGGTCACCTGGGCGTTGACCGACTCCATGTAGGCGTCGAGGTCGCCGCGGAGCGGCTCCCACCAGAGGCCGGCGTATACGAGGTAGGACCACTGCCGGTCGAGGCTGGCCTTGAACTGGTTCTGGTGGATCGTCGACACCAGCTTCTCGAGCTCCTGATGGGCCGGGAGGATGACGGCGGCGGCGGGGACCTCGTAGATGTCGCGGACCTTGAGGCCGACGATCCGGTCCTCGATGTGGTCGACGATGCCGACGCCATGGCGGGCGGCGATCGCGGCGACGCGCTCGATCAGGTCGACGAGCTCGAGCCGCTCGCCGTTGAGCGCGACCGGGAGGCCGCGCTCGAAGCCGACGGTGATCAGCTCGGCCTCGTCGGGCGCCTCCTCGGGGCGCGTCACCAGCTGGAAGACGTCGTCCTCGGGGGCGTGATCGAGCTCCTCGATCCAGCGTCCCTCCGACGAGCGGCCCCAGAGGTTGTCGTCGATCGAGTAGGGGACGACCTCGGTCCCGCCCTTGACCGGGATGCCGTGCTCGCGGGCATAGACGATCTCCTCCTCGCGCCCCATCCGCCAGCTGCGCACCGGGGCGATCACCCGGAGCTCGGGGGCCAGGGTGGCCACCGTGGCGTCGATCCGCACCTGATCGTTGCCCTTGCCGGTGCACCCGTGGGCGATCGTGTCACAGCCGTGGCGGCGGGCGTACTCGACGGCGAGCTTGGCGATCAACGGCCGGCCGAGCGCGGTGAAGAGGGGGTAGCCGCCGCCGTAGACGGCGTTGGCCTTGATCGCCGGGGCGACGAAGTCGCGGGCGAACTCCTCGCGGGCGTCGACCACGTGGCACTCGACCGCGCCGATCCGCAGGGCCTTGCCGCGGACGACGTCGTAGTCCTCGCCGGGCTGGCCGAGGTTGACCGTGAGCGCGACGACCTCGGCCCCGTACTCGTCCTGGATCCACTTCAGCATGACGCTCGTGTCGAGCCCTCCGGAGTAGAGGAGGAGGACGCGGCCGACCTCGTGGGCCTCGGCCTCGTAGGAGGCGGTCTTGGTGAGCGCGGCGCGGGGTTGGTCGGCGGCCATCGAAGAGTCACCCTAGCGAGGGTCGCGTCCAGTGGCACGGTGCTCAATGCCCGACTTTGGAGGCGCCATCGTCACCTTCGCATGAGCGCGAGCTCGAGCGACTAAGCAGTGCTGGCAGGGGCTTCAACTTCGAGTATCTCCCAGAGCCGCCGCACCTCCACCGGCACGTCCGCTGCAGGATCCTGACCCATTAAGACATCTGATGGACGAAACTGGATGCGGAGAAACGTCTTGTTGCCAGCCGCCGGTCGCTTTTGCTCGGACACTACCTCAGATTCGAGAAGAGCATCGCGCAGGGTAGGCCAAGTCTCGAGCTGCGTGAGCCTCCGAACGACGTTGTCATCTTCCTCTGTCACCATGCTCGTTCGGTCGTAGACTCTACAAAGTCGCTGCAACACGTCGACCAGCGCTGAGTCGACAGGCCTTATCGGAGGGCCAGTTCCAGCCGCCGGGAACCCGACCTCCGCGAGAACAGAGGCAACCTCAGCTGGTGCATAGTAAAGGCTGTAGCCGCCGTCATCCCCGTAGCGTCCTATGCTTGCAACCGAGCTGACTGGAACGTCCGCGAGTTCGAGCTTGGTTTCGCCATCTACGAGAATATCGCGAAGGCGCAGGTTGTGACCTCGACACGCGAGGAAAGATGCCCCCCTGAGGTCCGCCCCAGACATCTCGACGTCATCGAGAACGGAGTCGGAGAGAGTCAAGTCTTGGCATTCGACGTCTACTACGTCGACGTGCTGCAGTAAGAGTCCTTCGGGATGCGATTGCTCACGCACGAACCCGAGCGCGATCAATCCAGCGTTCTGCCGCAGAGAAGGACTAGCGCCCCCGCTGCCAGCTGCTGAGAGGCGCCCGAGAACCTCGTCCGCTGGCCGCTCGCGAAGCTCTCGGCCAGCGAGACGCCCTGCAACTTGCGGTAGTCGACCCCTACTAAGAGCCTGTAGCAGGAGAAACCCAGACTCACTCGCGATCGCCTCCACGAGGGGTGGCACCAGAAAGTAGGCAAGTGCATACCCGGTTCGTTCCGTTTGGGCTCAGGCGGCCCGATCGATGATCTGCCGGTAGGTCGCGGGCTCATGGTGGGCGCTGAGCCCGAGCAGCGTCTGGAAGGCGGCGTGCGGGGTGCCGCG
>JBPCNA010000027.1:0-16028 GCA_051001735.1 Solirubrobacteraceae bacterium | reverse complement strand
TGGGGGTTGCCATTCGCCTCGGCTGCGGCCACCGGCGCCGCGCCGATGTCCCGACGCCAGAGCTGCGCGGCGGCGGCCGCCGTCCGCTTGGGGATGCGCGCCAGGCGGTCGCCGTAGCGCGACGGCTCGCCGGCGAAGACGAGCGTCCCCTCCGGGCGCAGGACGCGGAAGAACTCGGAGAAGGCCTGCCCGAGGTCGGGGAGGTGGTGGAGCACCGCGTGGCCGATCACGAGGTCGAAGCTCCCGTCGGCGAACGGGAGCGCCTCGGCGTCGCAGGTCACCGTCTCGACCGCGAGGCCGAGCCTGGCCGCGTTGGCCTGCAGCGTCTCGAGCATGCCGGGGGAAATGTCGGTCGCCACCGCCGCGCCGACGACCCCCCGCTGGAGCAGGTTGAGCGAGAAGTAGCCGGTGCCCGCGCCGATCTCGAGCGCCCGCGGGTAGTGGCCGGCCGGCGTGCCGAGGGCCTTCTCGAGCTTGCCGAGCGTCTGCGACTGGCCGAGGTCGCCGAAGTCGATGCCCCACTTGGTGTCGTAGGTGCCGGCCGCGACGTCGTGGTAGCGGGTGTTGACGTCGCGGATCTCCTCGGGCGATCGGGCCTCCATGCGGCGCCGAACCATAAAGGGGTGCCGGACCCCGTGCCGGGGCGGCCGCATAGACTCGCCCGGGCGTGAGCGCCCAGCCCCACCTCCAGCGTGATCAGCCGCCGGGCGTCCCGCCGCTGGCCCTGACGGGGGAGCGGACGCTGCCCGACGTGCCGGCCGAGAACTACTGGTACCGCCGGCACCTCGCGGTCTACGAGTGGATCGCCGACCGGGTCGCCGGGCTGCGGGTGATCGACATGGCCTGCGGCGAGGGCTACGGGTCGGCCGTCCTCGCCGGCCGGGCCGCCGCGGTGGTCGGCGTCGACGCCAACCCCGAGGCGTACGAGCACGCCCGGCTCCGCTACGCCGCTGGCAACGTCCACTTCGAGCGCGGCATGATCGAGACGTTCGCCGCTCCCTGCGACGCGGTCGTCTTCCTCCAGACGATCGAGCACGTCGAGGATCCCGGGGCGGTGCTCGCGCGCTTCCGAGAGCTCGTCGGCCCCGGGGGGACCGTCTTCGTGACCACCCCGAACCTCTTGACCATCGCCCCGCCGGGGGCGGAGAAGTCAGACAACCCGTGGCATGTGCGCGAGTACCGCGCGGCCGAGTTCGCCCGGCTCTGCCGGGCGACCTTCGAGTCGGTCGAGCTCTACGGGCTCTTCCACGCCCGCAAGCTCCGCCTCCACGCCCTGGCGCTCGGGCTCGGCTGGGACGCCGTCCACGAGCGGCTCGGCCTGACGCGCCGCTTCTATGACCGCTTCACCCCGGCGATCTCGGCCGCCGACTTCCGCCTGCGCCCGGAAGCCGAGGCGCCGCTCGACGGGGCGCTCGACTTCCTCGCCGTCCTGCGCGCGTGACCGGCCGGACGTCCAGCGGGGGGCCGGGCGGAGGCGGCGGCGGCGAGCTGGCGATCGTCCTCCACACCCACATGCCCTACGTCGAGGGCTTCGACCGCTGGCCGTTCGGCGAGGAATGGCTCTGGGAGGCGATGGCCGGCTCCTACCTGCCGCTGCTCGACCTGCTCGACGCCGGCGCCCCGCTGACGGTGTCGCTGACGCCGGTCCTCTGCGACCAGCTCGAGGCGGACGGGGTGGCCGACCGCTTCCGCGAGTTCCTCACCGGAGTCCGCCGCGAGACCCACCGGCTCGACGCCGCCGAGCTCCACGCCGCCGGAGCCCCGGAGCTCGCCGCCGAGATCGAGCGGTCGGCCGGCGACTACGAGTGGGCGCTCGCGCGCTTCGACGGGGTCGGCGGCGACCTCCTCGGCGCGCTCGCGCCCCACGCGACCTGGACGTCTGCCGCGACGCACGGCCTGCTCCCCCTCTGCGCGACCGACGCCGGCGTTCGCCTCCAGGTGGCGGCCGGCGTCGCCTCCCATCGGGTGCGCTTCGGCGCCTGGGGCGGCGGCTTCTGGCTGCCCGAGTGCGCCTACGCCCCCTGGCTCGACCCGGTGCTCGCGGCGGCCGGCGTGCGCGCCTGCTGCGTCGAGCTGACCGATCACTTCGGGCTCGGGTCCGCCGAGCATCTGCGCCCGCGGCGGACCCCGGACGGCCCCGTGCTGGTCCCGATCGACCGGGCGACCGTCGATCTCGTCTGGCACGAGACCGGCTACCCGGCCGCCGGCGCCTACCGCGACCACCACCGTCACACGACCTACCACCACCGCCCCTGGGCCAACGACGGACGCCCGTACGACCACGCCCGCGCGCGCGCCCTGGCCGCCGCCGACGCCGCCGACTTCGTCCGCCGGACGCGCGACCGGCTCGGACGCCACGGCGGTCTCGCCGTCTGCGCGATGGACACCGAGTTTCTCGGTCACTGGTGGTACGAGGGCGTCGCCTGGCTCTCAGCCGTGGTCGCCGAGGCGGCGGCCCAGGGACTCGCCCTGGTCCGCCTCGACGACGCGCTCACCCGCCATCCGCCGGTCGCCTGCCGGGCCGAGGAGATCCCGATCGGCTCATGGGGCGCTGGCGGGACCCTCGAGACGTGGAGCGGGCCGGCGGTCGCCGATCTCGCTTTCGGCGCTCGCGACGCCGAGCTCCGCGTGCTGGCCGCCGGGCCGGCGGCCGGCGCCGAGGCGGCGCGCGAGCTGCTCGCCCTCCAGGCCAGCGACTGGGCCTTCCTGAAGACGCGCGGCTCGGCGGGCGACTACCCGGCGCGGCGGGCGGCCGGCCACACCGAGGCGCTCGGGCGGGCGCTGGCCGGCGACCCGGACGCCGGGCGCGGGACGCGCAACCTCGCGGTCCACGCCGGGGCCGGACCCCTGCTCGAGCCGTGACCGGCGGCTGCCTGATCCTCGGCTGGGAGTACCCGCCGCTCGTCGAGGGCGGCCTCGGCCGCCACGTCGGCCGGCTCGCCCCGGCGCTCGCCGCCCACGGCTTAGCGGTCCACGTGCTCACCCGCGGCCCGTCCGCCGGCGAGGAGGAGGTCGACGGTGTCGTCGTACACCGCGTGGCCGAGCCGGCCCGGCCCGACGACATGACCCGCTTCGTCCCGTGGATCGAGCGGATGGCCGAGGACATGCTGGCGGCCGGGATCGACCTCGCCCGACGCTTCGACTTCGAGCTGGTCCACGGTCACGACTGGCTCGTCGCGCGGGCCGCCGACCGGCTCGCCAGCCGTTTCGGCTGTCCGCTGGTGATGACGATCCACGCCACCGAGCACGGCCGCCACCGGGGCTGGGTGGCCACCGAGCCTCAGGCGCACATCCACACCGTCGAATGCCAGGCCGTCCACGGCGCCGACCGGCTGATCGTCTGCTCGGAATACATGCGCGGCCACCTGGCCGACGTCTTCGGCGCCGACGAGCGGCGGATCCGCGTGATCCCCAACGGGGTAGAGGGCGCCTCCCCGGCTATGGCGGCGGCGGGGTCGGCGGCGGGGGCCGCGGCGGTCCGCCGCCGGTGGCCGGGCCCGGCCGGCCCGGGGGAGGCCGTCGTCCTGCTCGCCGGCCGGCTCGTCTACGAGAAGGGCTTCCAGCTCGCCTTCGCCGCCCTTCCCCGGCTGCTCGAGTGCCTCGGGCCGGCGCACCTCGTGGTCGCCGGAGCGGGCATCCACGAGGATGCACTGCGGGCCCAGGTCGACGAACTCGGGCTCGGCAACCACGTGAGCTTTCTCGGCTGGGTCGCCCCGGCCGACCTCGACGAGCTCTACGCGGCGGCCGACGTCTGCCTCGTCCCGTCGATCTACGAGCCGTTCGGACTCGTCGCGCTCGAGGCGATGGCGCGCGGCTGTCCGTGCGTGGTGGCCGACACCGGCGGCCTGCGCGAGATCGTGCCCCACGGCGAGGCCGGGCTCCGCTTCACGTCCGGCGACCCGGTGTCGCTGGCGGCGATGGTCGAGCTCGTCCTCGGCGACGAGCCGCTGCGGACGCGGTTGGTCGCGACCGCCCGGGAGCACGTCGCGCGCTTCGACTGGACGGCGATCGCCGCCCGGACGGCGGCGGTCTACCACGAGCTCGCCGGGCGGGGCGCCGCTCGGCCGGCGGTCCCGGTGGGCCCGGCCGGGCTCGGATCGGGAGAATAGGGCGATGCCGCTCGAGTCCTTCGCCGCACTCGCCGCCCGGCCGGCGCCTCCGCTCGACGAGCTCTCCCTGGCCATGGCCGCCGAGTTCGACGAGATCGACGCCGGCGCCGCGCTCGACCGGCTCGACCGTCTCGGGCAGGAGATCGCCGGCGTCGCCGACATCGGCGACGACCCGGAGGCCGAGGTCGAATCGGTTCGCACGGTGCTCGGACGGCGCCACGCGTTCGTCGGCGACAGCGACGACTACGACCACCCCGACAACTCGATGCTCGACCGGGTGCTCGTCCGGCGGCGGGGCCTGCCGATCCTGTTGTCGGTCGTCTACCTCGAGGCGGCGCGGCGCGCGGGCATCGAGCTCGCCGGCGTCGGGCTGCCGGGCCACTTCGTCGTCGGCCACTTCGGGCGGACCCCGCCGCTCCTGGTCGACCCGTTCGCCGGCGGCACGCGACTCGACGTCCGCGGATCGGCCGACGTCGCGCCGTGGACCGCCCATCAGACGGCGCTGCGGATGCTCAACAACCTGGTCGGCTCCTATCAGCGCCGTCACGACCTGAGCCGGGCGATCCGCGCCGCCGAGCTCCGCCTCAAGCTCCCGCTGGAGGAGCGCGACGCCGCGACCTTCGGGGCGGAGCTCCAGTCGATCCGGGCGATCCTCAACTGATGGTCGAGTTCGCCGACTACGTGGCGTGCCGCCGGTGCGGGCGGCCGTACCCGGAGAAGATCGTGACCAACAGCCGGATGGCGAGCTTCATGCAGCCGCTGCCGATCTGCCCGGCCTGCGGCGACCTCGAGGCGTGGCGCGATGTCGCCGGCTGGGCGCCCGTCCCGCCGGCCGAGTGGCCGGTCGACCCCGACGAGCTGGGCCGGGAGTATGCCCTCCTGATCCGTTGCAGCCGCCGCGGCGAGATGCCCGAGATGCGCGTCGACGAGCTGGAGGGAGAATGAAGATCGCCCTGGGCGGGGAGCTCCTCGCCGACGTCCGCCGGTACCTCTCGACGACCTACATCGCCGGGACCGAACTGGACGCCGACCTCGAGATCGTCGACGCGAACCGCCCGATCGGCAAGGAGGAGTATCAGGCGGCCTGGGCGCTGCTGCGGCTGATCGACGGGGCCGAGCTCCAGCAGGGGCCGGGGGACCTGGCGTTGGAGCTCGAGGACGGCCCGCTCGAGGACATGCTGCTCGACACGCTCGCCACGCTGGAGCGCCGCGGGCGCTGAAGCTCATTCGGCCGGCGGATCCGTCGCGGCCACAGCTCCGGACCGGGCCCGCCAGATCTCGCCGGCGACGATCTGGATGGCGCCGGCCACGGGGATCGCGATCAGCGCGCCGAGGATGCCGAGGAGTTGGGCGCCCATCAGGACGCCGACGACGGTCAGGAGCCCGCTGACGTTGACCGTCCGGCGGTAGACGACGGGCACGAGCACGCTGCTCTCGATCTGTTGGTAGATGAGCTGGACGATCGCCCAGACGATGGTGGCGGTCGGGAAGTCGGTGAACAGCGTCACCAAGCCGACGACGATCGCGCCGATCGTCGCGCCGACGAGCGGGATCAGGTCGAAGAACGCCATCAGGACGGCGAGCGGCACGGCGAAGGGCACGCCGAGGATCAGCAGGGTGATCAGGGAGACGACGCCGGCGATCACGCTGATCGCGATGTTCCCGAGCACGTAGCCGGCGACCGATCGGTAGATGTCCGCCGAGACGGCCTCGAGTCGCGCGGACTGGGCAGGCCTGACCACCCGCAGCGCGGCGCCGAACATTCGCTCGCCGTCGACGAGGAGGAAGAAGGCGATGGTCAGCACCGTGATCAGCTGGAAGATCGCGCTGAACACGCCGACCGTGACATTGGAGAGGGCGCCGGCCGACTGGCTGAGCTGCTGGGGCAGGTTCGCCGCTTCGGTCTGGATCTTCTCGGTGATCTTGTAGCGGTTGTCGTACTGGCGCAGCGTCGGGTCCTTGCGAAGCTCGGCCAGGTACCCGGGAGCGTTGTTGGCGATCGACTGGACGCCGGAGACGAGCGGCGGCACGAACAGCGTCCCGACGCCGATGATGCCGGCGGCGATCGCCACGTAGACGAGGATGATGGCCAGCGCGCGGGGAAGCCGCATCCGCGTGAGCAGGTCGACCGCCGGCCCGAGGGCCATCGCCACGAACAGCGCGATCGCCACCAGCCAGATCACGCTGCGGACGAGGTAGAGGACGTAGAGGAGCGCGCAGAGCGCCGCCACGGTGAAGAAGACCCGCGCGATCAGGCCGGTCGGCGGTCCGCGGGTGACCATGGACCAACCGTATGCCCGGCGCCGGACGGTGCTACACGCGGTTCAGCGAGCCCTGGGCGGCGAGCCGCGCCCGCTGCCCGGCCGAGATCTCGACGCCGGCGGGGACGAGCAGGAAGACCCGGTCGTCGAGCCGCTCCATGCCGCCGTCGAGGCCGTAGGTGAGACCGCTGGCGAAGCCCATCAGGCGCTTGGCCAGGTCGGTCTCGACACCCTGAAGGTCGAGGATCACCGGGGTGGCGGCCTTGAAGCGGTCAGCCAGCTGCTGGGCGTCGTTGAACGATTGGGGCCGGACCCGGTGGACGCTCACCTCGCGCGGCGGAACCGGGGGCGGCGGAGCCGGCGGGAGTGCGGCCGCCGGCCGCGGCGGGGGCGGAGGGGTCCCGGCCGCCGGCGTGGGCGGGGGGGCGGCGGCGAGCGGCGCCGAGTTCGCGAGCTCGGGCCGGGCCTCGGGCTCCTGGCGGTAGGCCCGCGGATCGGCGGCCGCCATCCGGCGGACGACGATCTGCGCGGCGTCGTGGTCGCGGTAGCGGCCCGTCGGATCGGCGGTCGGCTCCGGCTCCATCTCCGGTTCGGGCGGCTGCCAGTGGGCCGCGACCTCCGCCGGGGCGGTCTCGCCGGGGGTGGGCGGGCGTTCGAGCGCCAGGAAGTCGGGGTTGGTGGAGGGGCGGTCGTCGACGAGGCCGGAGACGACCAGTGCCCGACGCCATGAATCGCGTAACGCCATCAGCAGGAGATTTTCGCGCTCGGTCGGCGTTCTCCTCTGGCGGACGGCTCGATCGCGTCTGTCGCCGCTCGATCGCCACCTCCGTCTTGTGAGGCTGGGAGGTCGCCGTTCAGCTTCCCTTGAGACTGGGCTGGAAGACTCCGCCGCCGCAGGCGTCCGGGTGCGGCCCGAGCCCGCCCGAACCGCCCGATGAAGACGCGAACCCGCCTATCAGCCGTCCTGCTCCTCGTGGCGGCGCTCGCCGGCTGCGGAGGCGGTGGCGCCCAACCCCGGGCGACGACGGCGGCCACCCCGACGGTGCCGCCGCTGATCGATCCGGCGAACGTCTACGCGGGCGACGCGGTCGGGCGCCTGAGCCGGGTCGTGGCCGGCGACCCGGCCCTGGTCTACGTGCCGAACAGCCTGAGCAACACGGTCGACGTGATCGACCAGAAGACGTTCAAGATCATCCGCCACTTCAGGGTCGGCCGCCGGCCCCAGCACGTCACGCCGTCCTACGACCTGAAGACCCTCTACGTCGACAGCGACCTCGGCAACAGTCTGCGGCCGATCGACCCGAAGACGGGGGCGCCGAGCGGGCCGCCGATCCCGGTTGCCGACCCCTACAACCTGTACTTCACCCCGGACGGCCGCTTCGCGATCACCGTCGCCGAGCTCCGCCTCCGGCTCGACTTCCGCAACCCCCAGACGATGGCTCTCGTCCACTCGCTCGCGGTGCCGAGCTGCCCCGGGGTCGACCACGCCGACTTCTCGGCCGACGGGCGCTACATGTACGTGAGCTGCGAGTACCTCGGGGCGATGATCGAGATCGACCTGACCCAGCAGCGGGTGATCAGGACGCTCGACCTGAGTCCGAAGCCGGCGAGCCCGCAGGACGTCAAGCTCTCGCCGGACGGCCGGATGCTCTACGTGGCCGACCAGGATCGAGCCGGCATCTGGGAGATCGACCCGGTCGCCTTCAAGGTGATCGGCTTCCTCCACACCGGCAAGGGCGCTCACGGCCTCTATCCGAGCCGCAGCGCGCGGCTGCTCTACATCACCAACCGCATCGCCGGGACGATCTCGGTGATGGACTTCAACACCCGCCGGATCGTCGGCGTCTGGAACCTCGGTCCGTCGAGCCCGGACATGGGCGGCGTCTCGGCGGACGGGCGGACGCTGTGGCTGAGCGGCCGCTACAACGCCGAGGTCTACGCGATCAATACGAGGACGGGCCGCCTCCGGGCCCGCATCAGCGTGGGGGCGGGCCCCCACGGGCTGAGCGTCTGGCCCCAGCCGGGCCGCTACTCCCTCGGCCACACCGGCATCCTCCGCTGAATCCGCAGGGCGCCCCGGGGGGAGTCCGCCGGGTCGGGCGGGGTCAGGTCGGGTCGGCGAAGCGGTAGACACCGTTTTCGCCGGGCACCGGCGTGCTGTGGAGGATCGCCCAGCGGGTCGAGGCCAGGCAGCGCGAGAGCGTGGGGCAGCGGTGCGGCACGTAGAGAAAGTTCACCTCGTCGCGGGCGAGGCGAGCCTGGAGCTCGGCGACCCGGACGATCGGTCCGTCGACGCTGTTGAGCACGAGCACGGGCTGTCCGTCGCGGGCGACGATCCCCATCACGTCGTAGACGCTTCCGCTGACCACCTCGTAGCGGGCGCCGGACCGGTGGGCGAGCAGGTAGCGGTCGATCCGCAGGGACGCCGGGTCGGGCAGCGTCGAGTTCGAGATGTGATGCGCGACGAAGGCGAGGCTGGCGGCCAGGGGTGCCGCCAGGAGGGCGACCGCCGCGGCGCCGGCGAGCAGCCTTCTCGCCCGAGGCGTTGCCGCCCCGGCCGGCATCCGGGCGAGCCAGAGCGCGCCGCCGAGCGTGGCGGCGCCGGCGGAGGCCAGGACGATCACCGTCGACGTACCGAGCGCCGGATCGACGAGGGCCGCATAGAGCGCGACGAGGGCGGTGATCGCTCCGAGCGTCAGCGGCGCCGCCCGGCCGGGCTCGGCGAGGATACGGGCGACGCCGAGGCCGAGCACGCCGCCGACGGCGGGGGCGAACGCCTCGAGATAGCGCGGCTCGAGGCGTCGCATGGCGCTGAACACGATCAGGCCGGTCGCGAACCATAGCCCGACGCCGATGCCGACCCGCTCGGCGACGGTCAACGGCCGCCGGGGCCGCGATCGCCGGGCGCGGACCTCGAGCACGACGGCGGCGCCGCCGACGAGCAGCGCGGCGAGCAGCTCGATCCCGATGTTGACGCCGTAGCGCGAGGCCCCGGCGTCGAACAGGCGCAGGGGCCCGGCGGCGCCGCCGGTGGTGGCGCTGGCGAAGCCGACGACCCCCTTGCCGGTGATCCGGTCGGTGCCGTTGTAGACGAAGAGCAGCCGCCAGAGGCCGCCCGTCTTCGAGCCGATCGGGAAGGGGCGATCGGGCCGGGCGGTGAGCGAGGCGATCGTCACCCAGGAGAGCGACACGGCGACGAACACGGCGGCGGCGCCCGCCAGCAGCCGCAGACGCCGACCGAGGGTCGGCCGGGCCCACCACCAGAGCAGGGCGACGGCCGGCAGGGCGACGAAGGACTCGGTCAGCTTGACGTTGAAGGCGAGGCCCATCAGGGCGGCGGCCGCCAGCACCCAGCGGGTGCGACCGGTCTCGAGCGCGCGGGCGGAGACGATCACCGCGGCGAGGATCAGCGCGACGAGGACGGAGTCCATCGTGTCGCTGCGGGCGGTCAGCACCGAGATCGGCAGGACGGCGAGGGCGAGCGCGGCGAGGACGGCCGCGCCGCGTCCGGCCAGCCGGTCGACGAGCGCGTAGAGCAGCGCGACGGCGGCCACGCCGGCCAGCGCCTCCGGGAGGTGGAGTGAGAAGAGGCCGAAGCCGAGGACGCGGGTGCTCGCCACCTGGAGCCAGAGGTCGACCGGCGTCTTGTCGACCGAGATGCTCCCGGCGGGCTCGAGGGCGCCGAAGAACAGGTTGTGCCAGGACAGGCCCATGCTGCGGACGGCGGCGTCGTAGAAGACGTTGCCGGAGACGGAGCCGAGCGACCAGAGGCGGAGCGCGGCGGCGAGCACGACGACGCCGGCGGCGGCCGCCGCCATCCCGAGTCGCCGCCCCGGCGGGCCGGCGGGGGGGAGCGGGGGACTTGGCTGGTTAGTCGTGCTCATGCGCGGAGGGGCACCGACCTCCCGATCGCCCGCACGGCCATCGTCTCAGACGGCTGGGCCGCCGTTTCGTGAGAATCGGCTCATGTGGCGGCCGCGGCGGTCCCCGCCGCCGCTACGCGGCTAGGCGGCGGCCGGCCTGGCTGCCCTGACCGTCGAGCACGCGCCGGTAGCCGTCGGCCAGGCGGCCGAGGGCGGCCTCCCAGGTGCGTCCGCGCACCTCGGCGAGGGCGTTGCGCGCGAGCCGGGCACGGGTCAGTGGGCTGGCGGCGAGGGCGAGTACGGCCTCGGCGAGGGCGTCGGTAGAAGCCGGCCGCAGGAGGCCGGTCTCGCCGTCGCGAATCAGCCCGGTCGGGCCGCCGACGGCGACGGCGACGGCGGCGAGCCCACTGGCCTGCGACTCGAGGATAACCTGGCCGAACGTGTCGGTACTGCTCCCAAAGAGGAACATGTCGGCACTTGCGTAGGCCCGTGCGAGAGCGTCGCCGTCGAGCCAACCGAGGAAGGTCGCGCGGTCGCCGAGGCGATCGCGGAGGTAGCCCTCCTCGGGGCCGCCGCCGGCCAGCACGAGGTGGAGGCGGGCGTCCTCGGCGCGGGCGGCGAGGAAGGCGTCGGCCAGGAGCTCGACGCCCTTCTCCTTGGTCAGGCGCCCGGCGTAGAGGACGTTGAGCTCGCCGGCGAAGAGCCCGTCGACGCGTTTGGCGGGATCGAAGCGGGCGATGTCTACGCCGCGGTCCCAGCGGGCGATCCGCCCGGCGGGGATGCCGAGTCCGACGAGCCGGTCGTCGGACGCGGCGCTCGGGGAGAGTACGACCTCGCAGGCGCCGTAGAAGCCCGCCAGCGCGATGCCGGTCATCATCTCGAGAACGGGATTTTCGGAGCGGACCCCGGCATAGGCGGCCAGCTCGGTGTGGTAGCTGCCGACGACCGGAAGCTCCATCACCCGGGCGATCATCAGGGCGGCGAGGCCGGACGGGCCGGGCGAGCAGAGGTGGACGAGGTCGTAGGGGCCCTCGGCCAGGGCCTCGGTCACCGCGGTGAGGCTGGGCACGCCGATGCTGAGGCCGCCGTAGTAGGGGATCGCGACCTCGGCGACGGCCGGGAGTCGGCGGTCGACGTTGGCGTCGGTTCCGATCACCTCGACCTCGAAGCCGGGGACGCCGCGGTCGCGGATCTCGTCGAGCGTGTGGGTGACTCCGTGCATCCCGCCGAGACCGTCGGCGACGAGGGCGATGCGGGGCCGGTCGCCCTCCCGGGCGACGAGCTTGGCCGTCTCGCGGCCGAGGAAGGACTGGGCGGCGGCGTAGGGGATGGCCGGGACGCAGGCGTCGAAGAGGGCGGCGGCGGCGACCGGGAGGCTGATGTCGGCGCCGGGAGCCGTCATCCCGACGATCGTGTCGACGGCGGCGGCCAGCTTGCGCTCGTGGATGCGGCGGGCCCGCCGGGCGAGGTCGGCGTGGCTGAAGGTCTCGGCCTGGAGGACGGCGAGGAGGTCGCTCTCGACGGCGACGTCGAGCTCGACGGCGGCGAGCCAGGCCCGGAGGAGGCCGCGGGCATCCTCGGGACCGAGGTCGCCGGCCGGGGTTCCGCTGCGGCGGTCGCCCTCGCGGAGGAGCCGCTCGACCATCTCGAGGACGGCCCGGGGGTCGCTGGCGGCGTCGCCGTCGCCGCGGCCGAGGGCGCGGATGGCGAGGGCCATCGCCGCGTGGGTCCACTTGGCGGCGCTCCCCTCCTCGCCGTGTCCGGCGGCGTGGCCGGCGCGGACGTGGGTGAGGAACTCGGCGGCGGTGGCCGCCGGCCGGGTCTGGGTGTAGGTGCGGCCGATGTCGACGCCGGCGTGGTCGTCGGTCCCGCCGATACCGGTCCCGCCGTGGGTCTCGATGTAGATAGAGGCCGGGAGGTTGAGCTCCTTGGCCCGGGCGCCGTTGCGGGTCTCCCAGATCGGGAAGAGCTCAGCGAGCCGGCGGCGGTGGCGGGGGGTGAGCGGCGCCTCGACGGCGTAGAAGGGATGAGCCAGGGCGCAGGTGATCGCGTTCCCGTGGAGGTAGGCGGCACAGGCCTCGACGTCTGTGTTGTGTGCCTGGAGCCAGCCGTGGTCGTCGGGTGTGATGCCGTAGCAGAGGACGTGGACGGCCTGGGACTCGTTGCGGAACCAGACGGTGAGCTCCTCGGAGACGAACGTGTCGGGGCGGCCGTCGAGCTCGAGGCAGCCGGCGATCGTGTCGTGGTCGGTTATCGTCACGTAGTCCATCCCGCGGCGTTTGGCGAGCTCGTAGACCTCCTCGGGAGGTGTGGCGCACTCGGGAAGTCCGAGCGAGCGCTGAACTCCGAGCTTCGAATACTTCGAGGCGGTCGAGTGGACGTGCAGGTCGGCTCTGCTGGGCTTGGCGGCCATCGTTGTCCCCCATCTCGTGTCTGTTCGCGTGTAACAAGGATTCCGCTGCAAAGGAACGGGTTCGTGAACAAGGCGGGGAGGGGCGGTGACGTTTCGGTGAAGAGACGGTGTGGGCGGGGGCGGGGTGGACGACCATGCTCAGATGCCGATCGCCATCGCCGCCGGCCCCGACCGGGTCGAGTGCTCAGGGGGCGAGCTCCGGCTCGAGTTGGCGCTCCGGCCGTTCTCCCTGACCGTCCTCCGGGCCAAGAAGCGGCTCCTGCGGAACGCCGGGTTCTGGGTGGCCGACGGGGTGTGCCATGACCTCTTCGTCCAGATGACGGAAGGGCTGATCACCCACGAGGATCTGGCGCCGGTTGAGCAGGCGGTACGGGCGAAGACGGAAGGTTCAGCCCGGAGCCGACCGGCGCTACACCGGTCCCGACTGCCCGCCGGAGTTCCTGGCCCAGGGGGGCATCCCGCAGGGCGACTGCGCCCCGGTCCCGTAACTCGTCTCGAGCCGGGGCTACGCGGTGTGGGCGGAGACCGACGCCAACGGGACGCGGTTCGAGCTCGGAGCCGAGCGGGTCACCGTGTCGACCCGGGCGAAGGCCGGTCCGCTGCGGTTCCATCTCCTTGTGCTCGCCGACGTCGGCCGGCCGCCTGCGGGCCTATTGCCGGCTGACCGGCTTCGCCCCGGTCCTCCCGGAGTGGGGCTGCGGGTTCTGGAAGAGCCGGGACTTCCACGAGCACCGCGACGACGTCTACGACGACTTCAACGGCTTTCGGGCAGATCCCGCCGCAGGCCGAGTCGGAGCGGCTGCACCGGGAGCCGGCGCCAAACTACGCGCCGGCGGCGATGGCCGGCCACTTCATCCGGAGCGGCGACGGGGGCCGTTCGTGACCCGGTGGTGGATGGGGACCGGGTCGCCGGTCGACTTCACCAACCCGGCGGCCGAGGAGTGGTGGCGCGAACGGCCGGACCGGGGCGGAGGCCGCCTGGGCGTCGGGCGGTATGTACCGTCGCTGCATGCAGCGGGCGCTCGACCAGGTCCACCCGGGGACGGGCATCCTCTTCGGCCGGAGCGGCTGGTCGGGCCAGCAGGCGACGGGGATGGTCTGGGGCGGCGACCAGGCGTCCGACTGGTGGTCGCTGCGGGTCCTCGTAATGGCGACTCTGGCAGCGGCGTGCAGCGGGATCTCGAACTGGTCGCACGACGTCGGCGGCCACCCCGGCCACCGACTGGTCGACCGGTGCCCGCCGGAGCTCTTGGTCCGATGGCGCAGTTCGGCTGCTTCACGCCGCTGATGCACGCCCACGGGACCAAGCCGCAGGAGCCGTGGACCTACGAGACGCGGGTGCTCGACCTCTACCGGGCCTACGTCGTCCTCCACGAGCGGCTCGTCCCCTACGTGCGGGCGGCGGCGGCGACGGCGGCCCGGACCGGCCTGCCGATCGTCCGCCCGCTCTGCCTGACCGATCCGGGGGATCCACGGGGCTGGGAGATCGGCGACGCCTACGGCTACGGTCCGGCTCTATGGGTGGCCCCGGTCCTCGACGACGCCGCCCGGGAGGGGAGGTCGCCCTCCCGCGGGGCGACTTGGATCGAGGCGTGGTCGGGCGACCACGTCGTCGGCGGCACGGAGACCGTGGCGCCGGCACCGGTCGAGACCGCCCGCTCGAGGCGACCTTGTGGGGCGATCCCCGGCTCGGGCAGGCCGGCACCCGCCTGGCGGACGCGACGCGGATCCGCTGGCGGCGGGGTGTGTGGTCGGTCGAGGCCGACCGGGACGTCGTGTTCTCCGAGCGGCCGTGACGGCCGGCGGCCGCCCGGTGGCTGGCATGTGACCCCGCGAGGTGGTTTCCTATGCTGCGGTGCGCACCATCGACGCGGTCTCATCGGGGAGACGGCGGGTCCTCCTCGCCGGGGTCGTCGCCTGCCTCGGAGCGGGAGCTCCGGCCGAGCCGGCCGGGGCTGAAGTCGGGGCCGGCGCCTTTCCGACGTCGCAGGCGGTAGCGGCCGACGCCCAGTTCCTCGAGTACGCGCCGCCGCCGGCTCACCCGGGCGTCGTGTGCCTGGTGGACTCGGGGGTCGATCCGAACCCCGATATCAACGGGGCGGTCGTCGGGGCGGAGGCGGAGATTGCGAGCTGGGGTACGGCCGACGGCTTGGCACAAGTGCAACCGCCCGTGGAGGGCCATCCGGCCGGGCACGGTACGGAGATGGCAATGATCATGGCGGCACCGGAGAACGGCTGGGGGATGGTCGGGATCGCGCCGACGTCCGTTCGGGTGTACTCGATTCGAGTGGTGCCGACAGGACAAACGACCTTTCCGTTTACCGCCTACAGCTATGCCCTCACGCGCTGTCTCAAACTCCACTTCACCAACACCGCGGTAAGCGTGGCAAATCTCTCGCTCAGCGGGACGGCCACACCGACTAGCGGGGCCCTTGCAGATCTCGCAGACTCAGTCGACACGACGCGGCAGCACGGGGTCGACGTAGTCGCGGCCGCCGGAAATAATGGCGGCACAGGGACGGCTTATCCCGCCAACTACCAGTCGGTTCTTTCGGTAGGGGCGGGTGATGCCGCATCTTCAAGTGCCGGGGTACTGTGCGACTTCTCGAATCGACAGGCGTTGGACGTCATTAGTCCAGGGTGTAACACGGCGAGTGGCGGCATAGACCAGGCCTTCGAGGATGATGGAGCGCCTGCGCTGGGATTCGGAACGAGCCAAGCGGCAGCGCTTACGTCGGCCGTCCTTGCCTCGATGCGCGCGTACGCGCCTACACTCACCGTGGCGCAGGCCGAGCAGTGCATCATAGAAAGCCTGAAGAATGGCGGCAACCTGGATGCCGCCGCTGCGTTCAACGCATGCGGGCTCGCGGCCATCGTGCAAGCGGGGATGGCTGCGATGCCCTCCACGTCAGCGAACGCGCTCGACCCTCCGCTGGTCAGTCCGCCGATCGGGGTAAGCCGCCCGTCGACCGCGCCTCCACGGCCGGCTGTCAGTCATGTGCCAGCGCCTCGGCTGGGTCGCCTGAGCGTGCGCGGCGGTCTGTTGACAGTCGTAGTTCTGAATCGGCCGGCAGGAGCCTCGGTAGAGGTAAGAGCGCTGGTAGAGCGCCGGAAACACTGGGTCGTGCTGTCAACTCGTCACTCGTCGTTGAGCAGCGTCACGTTGCGGGCGGGACGGGCTACTGCGGTAGAGGTCCGATTCGTATTGGTCGGGCGCAGGGTCTCGAGGTCGAGATGGATTCTAAAGGCGATCACCTAGTGTCCCGCGCCGGAGGTTCGTTGTAGAAGTCGTGCGAGGGAGGCGAGTATCTCCTCCGCGGGCTTCGTCCAGATGAACGGCTTGGGGTTTTCGTTCCACGCCTTGACCCAGGCGCGGATGTCC